>JAGCZI010000064.1 GCA_017960085.1 Bacteroidales bacterium | reverse complement strand
GTGAATGTCAGCAGCCTGCCCAGCCAGTCCCCGGCGTCGGTGCCGACAGTCGGCCCGGGCTGCAGCTCCACAGGAAGGCGGCCTGTCACAACCGGGATGTCAAGGGCTTTCGCCCCCGACACGGGCAGTATGTAACCGGTCAGGTCGCAGTAGTAGTCGCTGGCGTCAGTCTTGATGCGGACCACTGGCTCACGCTGGGTCACTACTATGTTGAGCACGTCGGGATAGCTAGTGTAGACCTCGGCGGTCGATATCGCTCCGGTCTGCGTGAGACTCTGCTCTATGGAGTTGGTGTTGATGTCGGCGAGCCTGGCTCCAAGCACGCTGTCCGCCAGCATCCGCTTTATCTCTGATTTGGTAATGAAGTTCTTGTAGAGACTGTCCTGTATGGAAATGTTGACGCGGCTGCACACGAGGGAGGGAGCTTCTTTCGCCTCGAGACGGGACACGAAGAAGAAGTAGGCTCCGAACAGGGCGGCTACGACGGTACAGAACAATATCGCAAGAATCTTCTTAAACATTCGACATATATTCTTCAAACGGTTTCACAAAACGGTCGATGTCGCCGGCTCCGAAAGTCACCAGCACATCCACGTCCCTGGAGGCAACTGTCTCCATAAGTTTTTCCTTGGGGACGATGGTCTTGTCGGCTATCGTCACTTTGTCGAGTATCATTTCGCTGCATACACCTTCTATCGGCTCTTCCCTGGCGGGATATATGGGCAGCATAATGAGGGAGTCAAGCCCGCTGAGGGCTGCCGCGAAATCGTCGGCGAAGTCCCGGGTGCGGGTGTAGAGGTGGGGCTGGAAGATTCCGAGGATCTTCCTGCCGGGGAATATGTCCCTTATCGAAGATATGGCGGCCTTGATCTCGTTGGGATGATGGGCGTAATCGTCGACATAAGCGTGTTTGTCGCTGCTGAAATGGATGTCGATCCTCCTCTCGACGCCCTGGAACGACGCCAGTGCGTTCTTCACGACTCTGGGCTGGACTCCGTGGCAGAGGGCGGCGGCTGAAGCGGCAATGGCATTCTCGACGTTGATCCAGCCGGGGATGCCCACAGTGCAGTGCTCGATCTTCCCCTGAGGATAGTTCAGGGTGAAGTCGAAGCGACCGTAGGGCAGAGGCTTGATGTCGCTCGCGTAGAAGTCGCAGGGGCTGTCGAACGAATACCTGTAGACGCGTGCCTTGACTCTGTCGCAGGGCATTTCGACGCCCTTCTTGAGTATGAGGGCGCCGCTGGCTGAAATCTGAGAGGCGAACTGCACGAAGGCGTCCATAACGCTCTGGTAGTCTCCGTAGATGTCCAGGTGGTCGGCATCTATCGCAGTGATGACGGCAATGAGCGGATGCAGCTGGTGGAAAGAACGGTCGAACTCGTCGGCTTCGACGACTATGTCGTCGGAGTGCGACAGAAGCAGGTTGGTGTGGTAATTCTTTGATATGCCACCGAGGAACGCGCTGCAGCCCTCATCGCGGGTGGTGAGGATATGGGCCAGCAGGGTGCTGGTAGTGGTCTTGCCGTGCGTGCCGGCCACTGCGAGACAGTCCTTCCCGGCAGTGATGAGACCCAGCGCCTTGGAGCGCTTGCACATAGCGTAGCCTTTCTCCCGTACGAACCTGAGCTCTTCGAGGTCCTCGGGTATCGCGGGAGTATATATAACAAAGGTATTGTCGATATCGAAAGGGATGAGGTCTGGTCTGTCTTCGTAGTGGACCTGAATGCCCTCCTGCTCCAGCTTCGCAGTCAGGGGAGAAGGGGTACGGTCGTAGCCGGACACATTCCTTCCGTTATGCTTGAAATATCTGGCGATGGCACTCATACCGATACCGCCGATTCCAATGAAATAATAGTTTTCGTACATCTTCTAATCCTTCTTGATCATTTCCAGCACCATCTGTGCTATTCTGTCTGCTGCGTCCTTCTTGCCCAGGCGGAGTATGTTGCGCTCCATTGCGGCGATTTTCGCACTGTCGCGGAGCAGGGCTTCGGCAGTGTCCATCAGTTTGTCCTGCGCTTCGCTGTCCAGTACCATCATAGCCGCATCCTTCTCCACGAGGGCCATAGCGTTGTGCCTCTGGTGGTCTTCCGCGACATTAGGCGAAGGTACGAATATGGTTGCTTTTCCGGCAACACAAAGTTCCGAAATCGTACCGGCTCCGGCCCTTGATATTATGATGTCGGCGACAGCGTACGCCAGATCCATCCTCTTGATGAAATCGAGGTTGACGACGTTGGCCGGCTTGTGTTTCTCCATAAAGGCTCCGACGCTGTCCTTGTAGTATTTTCCGTTCTGCCAGAGCACCTGGTAGTCAGCCGTCGCGCTCTTCTCAACGATCCATTTCTTCATCGTCGCGTTCAGCGTGCCTGCACCCAGGCTGCCGCCAACCACGAATATGGTCTTCTTCGCCGGGTCGAGGCCGTAGAATCCATAGCCCTCGGCCTTCTGTTCTGCCGTGGCGGGGGCGATGTCCTGTCTTATCGGGTTTCCGGTGAAGACTATCTTGTCGGCCGGGAAGAACTTTTCCATATTGTCATAGGCAACACAGATCT
>JAGCZI010000063.1 GCA_017960085.1 Bacteroidales bacterium | reverse complement strand
TCTCCAGAAAGCTGATCTGCTGGAAGCCTGCAGGCTGCTGGCCGCCAAGGGCTATACCATATATGCGACCAAAGGGACCAGGCATCATCTTGAAGATAACGGGATTCCTTCCGTCAGGGCGCTCTGGCCCGATGAAGAGAGCGAAAGCCCCGATTTCCCTTACGAGGCGGCACTGGATCTTATCCGCAGCCGAAAGGTCAAGATGGTGATAAACATCCCTAAGAATTATACTGCCGCCGAGTTGGAGAACGGCTACAAGATCAGGCGTGCGGCAGTGGATTTCAATGTGCCCCTCTTCACTAACGCACGGCTTGCAACTGCCTTCGTAAAGGCGTTCTGCACTATGTCGATGGAGGACATAAGCATAAAAGCATCGGACGAATTCAAACTGAACACATAGCTATGAGGACAAAGTATATATTCGTGACCGGCGGTGTGACCTCTTCCCTCGGGAAGGGTATCCTCGCCGCGTCTATCGCCAAGCTGCTCCAGACCAGGGGCCTCAAGGTCACTATCCAGAAATTCGACCCTTACATCAACGTCGACCCGGGGACTCTGAATCCTTATGAACACGGTGAATGCTATGTGACAGACGACGGGGCGGAGACTGACCTTGACCTCGGCCACTACGAGCGTTTTTTGAACGTGAGTATGTCCCAGGCCAACAATGTGACGACCGGGCGCATATACAAGACTGTCATAGAAAAGGAGAGGGAAGGTGCCTATCTCGGCAAGACTGTGCAGATAATCCCGCATATCACCGACGAAATAAAGCGCCGGATGTTGCTGCTCGGCAAGACCGGGGAGTATGACGTGGTCATAACGGAGATAGGCGGTGTCGTGGGAGACATCGAGTCTCTTCCTTATATCGAGGCTGTCCGCCAGCTGCAGTGGGAGCTGCCGCGGGAAGACTGTATGTCTGTGCACCTTACGCTGATTCCATATCTGAAGGCTGCCAAGGAACTCAAGACGAAACCGACCCAGCACTCTGTCCGCCAGCTCCAGCAGAACGGCGTGCGCCCCGACGTGATCGTGTGCCGCAGCGAACGCGCCGTTCCGGCCGATATGCGCCGCAAGATCGCTATGTTCTGCAACATCTCTTCTGAGCACGTGATAGTTTCAGTCGATGCAAAGAGCATCTATCAGGTGCCGGTATATATGCACAGGCAAGGTCTCGATGACATAATAGTGAGACACTTCGGCCTGGACCTGCCGGCTGCCGACCTTGCTTCCTGGAACAATTATCTGCATCGTATGTTCCATCATTCCCACGAAGTAGACATCGCCCTCGTGGGCAAATACGTGGAGTTGCAGGATGCCTATAAGTCTATACTGGAATCATTCATTCACGCCGGAGCAGCCAATGACTGCAAGGTTCACGTGCATACGGTTCACAGCGAACATATCAATGCGGACAATGTTGCAGAGCAGCTCGGAGCTTTCGACGGGATACTCGTGGCTCCCGGCTTCGGCAGCAGGGGGCTCGAGGGAAAGATTGCGGCTGTGCGCTATGCCCGCGAGAACGGCATTCCGTTCTTCGGCATCTGTCTCGGTATGCAGATGGCCGTCATCGAATTCGCCCGTGACGTCATAGGTCTGCAAGATGCGAACAGCACTGAAGCTGACCCTGCTACGGGCAATCCTGTCATCGATATGATGGAAGATCAGAAAAAGACAGTGATCAAGGGTGGTACTATGCGTCTGGGCGCATATCCCTGTGCTTTGAAACCCGGCAGTCTTGCCGCTTCGGTCTATGGCAAAGATGAAATCTCAGAAAGGCACCGTCACCGCTATGAGCTCAATGCGGCTTACGAGCCTGAGCTGGAGAAGGCCGGTATGCTTGTCAGCGGAGTGAACCCTGCCAGCGGCCTTGCTGAAATCGTCGAGATTCCCGGCCATCCCTTCTTCATCGGCGTGCAGTTCCATCCCGAACTCAAAAGCACCCCCGAGAAGCCCCATCCCATCTTCGTGCGTTTCGTTGCCGCCGCCCTCTCCTTTGCATCCTCAAAATGATAGCTGAGGCCCTGAGTCGCACACCGCGGCTACATATAGAAAGGCTCCATAAGGTGGTCGTATGGAGTTTCCTTGGCGATGCGGCCGCCGTGAACGGCAATGCATTCCACCACAGCGTTTACTGCAACCTTGCCGTCCGACACCCTTATTATATCTTCAAAGACAATATAGCGCACCCCTTCGCGCTTGAGATTCACGCACACGTCGAACTCTTCACCTCCCCTGAGCGGGGTCTTGAAACGCATCTCTATTCGAGATACCATAAACAGCCAGTCGTTGGCAGTGCATTCCCGGTATTCGATGCCTATCGATCTCAGGAATTCATTGCGGCCGCATTCGAGATAATGCTGGTAATTGGCATTGTTCACGACACCTTCAATGTCGCATTCATAGTCTCGGACCTTGAGCCGGAGCTTGTAGACGTACTCTCGTGTATTCTCTTTCATAGAGCGAATTTAGTGAGAATTCTTATCTTTGCGGCGATTTCCAACAGGTTTTGACACTATGAAAAGATATCTCTCATTCATCGCTGCGCTGGCAGCTGTAATCGTCCTGACTACTTCAGCCACCGACTCGTACCGCGACGTCCTGAAGGCTGACCGCTACAATGCGGCAGGCAACTATCATCCCTATCCTGTACCCAAGTATTCCGACACCAAGGCTCCGAAGGGTTACACTCCCTTCTACGTCAGCCACTACGGCCGTCACGGCAGCCGCTACCTTATAGGGTCTTCAAGGTACACCCACACCGTGGATATGATGGAACAGCTGCACGACAAGAATCTTCTCACTTCAGAGGGAGAGGCCCTGAGAAGGGACCTTGCGGCGATGAGGGAAGCCCACGCCGGCCAGGACGGCATCCTCACCCAGGTGGGCAGCCGCGAGCACCAGGGCATAAGCTCACGTCTGTACAAGAGGGTGAAGAAAGTTTTCCAGCAGAAGAACCGCAGGGACGTGCTGGTCGTGTCCACACCCGTCCACCGCGTGCTTCAGAGTGCCTTCAACTTTGTGGGAACTCTCAAGGGCAATGAGCCTGACCTCAGATTCCAGCTCTACAGCGGCGACAAGTACAAGGACTATCTGGCCCGCTCTGTTCCTTCTTCAATCAAGGATCCTCTGGATTCCATCTGCAACGCAAAGATGGAAGCTATGCTCGTGGAGCTGTCCTCAGGCATCAGAATCGGCAACAGGCTCTTTAGGGATACCAGAAAAGTGCAGCAGGAACTCGGCGAAGAGACTCTGGCTTCTTTTATGTACAAGCTGATGGAAGAGAGTTCAATCGCCAGGTGCCTCGACATCGACGTGGACCCGTTTTCACATTTCACCGATGAAGAGCTGGCTGTCTTCGGCAAAATCTGGAACGCACAGTGCGCCTTCTGGTTCCACCGCACAAAGGAGACCGGCGACGTGAACAACACCATCACCGGAGTGCCCCTGCTGCTTGACTTCATACGCAAAGCCGATGAGGCCCTGAAGGACGGCAGCACCAAATGCGCCGACCTGCGATTCGGGCACGACTCCGGCATAGGTCCGCTGCTCGGCACCATCGGTGTCGAAGGATATGACACCACTCCCGCCCTTGCCGACGCTTGGAAGGAATGGCCCGCATACGAATACATCCCTATGGGATCCAACTTACAGATGATATTTTACAAGAACCGCCAGGGAGACGTGCTGGTAAAGATGCTGCGCAACGAGAAAGAGACAACCATACCGGCCCTCGCTCCTTTCGACGGACCTTATTACAAATGGGAAGACCTCAGGGCCTATCTGGCCGACATCTGCGGTCTTGATTAAAATTTTTACGTGAAATGATTAATACTATAGGATTTGTAGCCCACGACTCCCGCAAGGAGGAGTTGATAGACTGGGTCAAGTATAACGCTGAAACCATAAAGCACTGCACTCTGTACTGCACCGGCACTACAGGAAGGCTGATAAAGGAGGCCCTGGCCGCCAAACTGGGCGACGAGTGCCCGCAAGTGAACGCCCTGCTCAGCGGCCCGCTGGGCGGCGATGCAGAGGTCGGCGCAATGATCGCTGAAGGCAAACTGGATATGCTTGTTTTCTTCTGCGACAACCTGATTGTACAGGGACACCAGAACGACGTGCTCGGCCTCAGCAGGCTGGCGTCTCTCTATAACATCCCTTACGCCACTAACCGTACCTCTGCGGACTTCATCATCTCGTCTCCGCTCTTCACCGACGTGGAATACACGAGGATGATTCCGAGCTGCATCGAGACGTACAAGAACCGCAAACTCAAATAAACCGCACAATTCTCCCAATGGACACAATCATCATCCTTGACTTCGGTTCCCAATACACTCAGTTGATCGCACGTAAAGTCAGGGAACTGGACACCTATTGTGAAATCCATCCCTACAACAAACTTCCCGAACTTACACCGGACGTCAAGGGTGTGATTTTCTCAGGCAGTCCGTACTCCTGCAATGCCCCCGACGCTCCCGTGCCGGACCTCTCCGCAGTGAAAGGCAGGCTTCCGCTGCTTGCCATCTGCTACGGAGCCCAGTATCTCGCGAAATGGGGAGGCGGCAAAGTCCAGCAGTCGAAAATCAGGGAATACGGCCGTGCCAACCTTCAGTTCATCGACCGTGACTGCCCGCTGATGCGTGGAGTGAGCGACCGCTCCCAGGTCTGGATGAGCCACGGCGACACCATCGAGTCAATCCCGGAAAACTACCGCTGCATCTGCTCGACCGATAATGTCAGGTATGCCGGCTTCAAGATTGACGGCGAAGACACATACGCCATCCAGTTCCATCCTGAAGTCCATCATTCGGTGGACGGCCTTGCCATCCTTCGCAATTTCGTGGTGGACATCTGCGGCTGTGACCAGGGCTGGACGGCAGCATCGTTCGTCGACACCACAGTCAGGGAACTGAGAGAAAAACTGGGCGATGACAAGGTCATACTCGGCCTTTCAGGCGGTGTGGATTCGTCTGTAGCCGCTATGCTGCTCCACAGGGCCATCGGCAGCAACCTGCACTGCATCTTCGTGGACAATGGCCTGCTGCGCAAGAACGAGTTCGCTTCGGTACTGGAGTCATATCACGATATGGGTCTGAACGTGAAGGGGGTGGACGCCAAGGAGCGCTTCTACAAGGTGCTGGCGGGCGTCAGCGATCCTGAAGCCAAGCGCAAGGCTATCGGCAAGACTTTCATCGATGTCTTCGACGCCGAGGCGGCGCTTGTCAAGGATGCGAAGTGGCTGGCACAGGGTACTATCTATCCTGATGTAATCGAATCGTCATCGGTCAAGGGACCGAGCGTTACTATAAAGTCACACCACAATGTCGGCGGACTGCCGGCATATATGCAGCTGAAGCTCGTCGAGCCGCTGCGCCTGCTCTTCAAAGATGAGGTCCGCAAGGTGGGCCGCCAGCTGCAGATGCGGCAGGAACTGCTCGGCAGGCATCCTTTCCCGGGTCCGGGTCTGGCCATCCGCATCCTGTCGGACGTCACTCCGGAAAAAGTCCGCATACTGCAGGAAGTCGACGACATATTCATCCGCGGCCTTCGCGACAACAATCTCTACGACAAGGTATGGCAGGCCGGCGCAATGCTGCTGCCGGTGCGTTCAGTCGGTGTGATGGGTGACGAGAGGACCTATGAGAGCGTGGTGTCGCTGCGTGCAGTGGAGTCGGTGGATGGAATGACCGCCGACTGGGCCCACCTTCCGTACGACTTCCTCGCCAAGGTCTCCAACGAGATTATCAATCGGGTCAAAGGAGTCAACCGCGTAGTTTACGACATCAGCTCCAAACCCCCGGCTACTATCGAGTGGGAGTAACTGATCAGGGCTATATGCTCTCCGGACGCTGGCCGGCGATAATCATCTCTGACAGCGGATCCTCTATGTATTTCTGGATGGCACGTTTGAGAGGACGGGCTCCATATTCGGGGTCATAGCCTTGCTCACATACCAGGCGCTTGGTCTCGGGTTTGATTGTGATATCATAGCCGAGGGCCTTCATCCTGCCGAGCAACTCCTGCAGCTCGATGTCGCAGATCCTCTCGATATCTTCCTCGCTGAGGGAGTTGAAGAGGATGCGGTCGTCAATCCTGTTCAGGAATTCAGGCGTGAATTTCTTATTGAGAGCCTTCTCGATTATTTCGTTGTTGCGCTGGTTGCGGTCGGTGGCGCTGGTCTTGAAGCCGATGCCGTTGCCGAAATCTTTCAACTCGCGGCTTCCGATGTTGGAAGTCATAATAAGTATCGTGTTACGGAAATCGATATGGCGTCCGGCGCTGTCGGTCAGACGGCCTTCGTCGAGCACCTGCAGCAGGATATTGAAGATGTCGGGATGGGCCTTCTCAATCTCGTCGAGCAGAACTACTGAATATGGCTTGCGGCGCACGCGCTCGCTGAGCTGGCCGCCCTCATTGTAGCCGACATAGCCCGGAGGCGCACCGATGAGGGCGCTGACTGAGAACTTCTCCATATATTCGCTCATATCGATGCGTATGATGTTGTCGGCGCTGTCGAACATATATTCTGCAATCTTCTTGGCGAGCTGGGTCTTGCCGACTCCGGTGGGGCCGAGGAAGATGAAGGTGCCGATGGGTTTGTTGGGGTCGCGCAGGCCGGCGCGGTTGCGCTGGATGGCTCTCACAACCTTGTCCACGGCTTCATCCTGGCCGATAATCTTCGTCTTCAGGCGCGGGGCCATCTGGATGAGCTTGTCTGTCTCAGCTTCAGAGACCTTGCTGACAGGCACGTTGGACATCATTGAGATGACGCTCGCGATGTCCTGCTCGGTGACAACAGCTTTCTGCTGACTGTCTGCCGGGGTCGCCAGGGCCTGCTGCTCGTTCTCAAGCGCAACTTCTTCCTTGCGCAGTTCGGCCGCTTTCTTGAAATCTTCTCCGTTGGCGGCATCCCGTTTCTGCTGCCTTACCTCTTCCAGTTTGGCGTTCACGCTGTCTATCCTGGCAGATGTCTGGCTGTCTACCGTCCGGATGCTGTATCGCGCGGCAGCTTCGTCCATCGCGTCGATGGCCTTGTCGGGCTGGCTGCGGTCGGTGATGTAACGGTTCGACAGCACCACGCAGGCATTCAGGGCCTCCGGAGTATACTCAACATTATGGAATGCTTCATATTTCGGTTTGAGAGTCTGCAGGATGAGCAGGGTCTGGTCGAAGTCGGTCTGGTCGACTATGACCTTCTGGAAGCGGCGCTCGAGGGCTCCGTCCTTCTCGATAATCTCGCGGTATTCGTCGAGAGTGGTGGCTCCGATGCATTGTATCTCGCCACGGGCCAGCGCGGGCTTGAGGATGTTGGCTGCATCCAATGAACCGGCAGGGCCTCCTGCACCTACGAGCGTATGGACCTCGTCGACGAAAAGAATTATGTCGCCGGCGGCCTTTACTTCGTCAAGGACAGTCTTGAGACGCTCCTCGAACTGGCCGCGGTATTTAGTGCCGGCCACTATGGCGCTCATATCCAGGCTGACGATCCTTTTGTCCTGAAGGGCCAGCGGGGCTTTCTTGTTGGCGAT
>JAGCZI010000062.1 GCA_017960085.1 Bacteroidales bacterium | reverse complement strand
TGGGTGTAATGGAGTATGACTACGGGGACAAATATACCAAGGACGGTCCTGTTCCCGGAACTACGTACCGGCGTGAAGACCGCGTCTATTGGGTGCCGATGTTCGTTCCCGGCAGCGCCGAGTACACAAATATGAACGAGGAGCTGATGAAGAAGCACCCGGAGCTGGGTATGTTCTTCGAGCGGATGACCTTCCTCCCGTTGGAGAAGATCACGCCGATGGTGCCTATGGGTGGCTCCGGCATCGGTATGCACGTCATTCCCGTGGAGAAGGCCATTTCGATGGAGAACGAGTCCGTGGACATCGAGCACATATCTTATTGGCTCAAACGCTATGAGGGGCACCTGGCGGTGGGCATCTGCTCTTGTCGCATCGGCCGTAAGGGGCTGGACGAAGGCTGTGCCGACGACTATCACGACTGGTGCATCGGCGTGGGTGATATGGCGGAATACCTGGCGGAGACTGGCCGCGGGCACTACATCACTTACGATGAGTGTATGGCCATCCTGAAAAAGGCCGAGGACCACGGTTTCGTACACCAGATCACGAACATCGACGGTGAAGGTAAAATCTTCGCCATCTGCAACTGCAATGTCAAGATATGCAACGCGCTGCGTACTTCGCAGCTGTTCAATACGCCCAATATGAGCCGCAGCGCCTATGTGGCTGAAGTTGACCCGAAGAATTGCGTGGCCTGCGGCCGCTGCGTGGAATACTGTCCTGCAGGCGCCGTGAAGCTTGGCCAGAAGCTCTGCACCAAGAGCGGTCCTCAGACCTACCCGAAGCAGGAACTGCCAGACGCCGCCAAATGGGGAGAGCACAAGTGGAACGAGGACTACCGCGACCGCAACCGCATCAACTGCTATCCTACGGGTACGGCTCCCTGCAAGACTGCCTGCCCGGCGCATATAGCTATACAGGGTTATCTGAAGAAGGCAGCCGAGGGTAAGTACACCGAGGCGCTGGAGCTCATCAAGCGGGAGAATCCTTTCCCCGCAGTCTGCGGACGCGTCTGCAACCGCCGCTGCGAGGATGCCTGCACTCGCGGCACCGTCGACAAGCCCATCGCCATCGATGCGGTCAAGAAGTTTATCGCGGAGCAGGATTTGAACGCTGAGACCCGTTTCATCCCTGAGGTGAATATCTGCTCCAACGTCCTGGAACGCTGGGAGGAGAAGATTGCCATCATCGGCGGCGGCCCGGCCGGCCTGAGCTGCGCCTATTATCTGGCGACGATGGGATACAAGCCCACCGTCTTCGAGCGCAACGAGGAGCCTGGCGGAATGCTGCGCTACGGCATCCCTTCATACAAGCTTGACAAGGCTGTCGTCAAGGCCGAGATAGACATAATGAGAGAGATTGGAGTGGACATCCGCACCGGGGTGGAAGTGGGGAAGGACGTGACCATCGAGAGTCTGAGGGAAGAGGGCTACAAAGGCTTCTATGTAGCCATCGGCTGCCAGGGCGGAAGGCTGCCCGGCATCCCGGGAGAAACGCTGAAGGGCACCACTACAGCAATCGACTTCCTTCACGAAGCCAACTGCGGCAAGGTGAAGGTTGAAGGGAAGGTGGTTGTAGTCGGCGGAGGAAACGTCGCCATCGACGCCGCGCGCGTTGCAAAACGCAGCGGTGCTTCGCAGGTGACTATGTTGTCCCTTGAGACCGAAGACATAATGCCGGCCTCCCTTGAGGAACGCGCTGAGGCTCGTGAGGACGGAGTCGTCATCAATCCGGGCTGGGGCCCCAGGGAAGTGCTTGGTGACGGTGCCGTTACAGGGATAGTATTCAAGAAATGCACGTCTGTCTTCAATGCCGAGCACAAGTTCGCCCCTGAGTATGACGAGAACGAGCTGATTACTCTCGACGCCGATATGGTTATCTTCGCCATAGGCCAGACCGTGGAATTGAAGGATCTGCTGAAGGATACCAAGGTAGAATTCTTCCGCGGAGTATATCCTGTCGCCGACAAGCTCACATACCAGACTGCCGAACCCGACATCTTCGTTGGCGGAGACGTCTTTACCGGACCTAAGTTCGCCATCGATGCCATTGCCGCGGGCAAGGAGGCAGCCGAGAGCCTGCACCGCTTCGTGCAGCACGGCCATATGACCATCGGCCGCAACCGCCGCGACTTTATCGAGCTGGACAAGGGCGACATACAGCTTGAGTCATACGACAACGGCTCCCGCCAGGAGCCGGGAACGGTTCCTGTGAAGAGTGCTTTCGAAGAGTACCACGGCACGCTCACGGAGGAACAGGTGCGCAAGGAAACTGCCCGCTGCCTGAGCTGCGGCGCTTCTGTAGTCGACGAGAACCGCTGCATAGGCTGCGGCATCTGTACCACCAAATGCGCCTTCGACGCTATCCATCTGTACAGGGTACATCCCGAGGCCAGCGTTATGCGCACATCCGAGGACAAGTTCGACGGCATCCTGCCCTATATGTTGAAGAGGACGGGAAAGATACTTTTCAAGAAGAAATAATGCACGAGCTGGGCATAGTATTCTACATCATCCGCGACGTGAAGGAAGCGGCTGAGGAGCACGGTGTACAGCACGTCAATGCTGTAGTGATGAACATCGGAGAGGTGTCTACAGTAGTGCCTGAGTACCTCACCGACTGCTGGCGCTGGGCCGCAGACAAGGAAGAACTGCTGAAGGGCTGCGAGCTGCGCTGCAACATCATCCCGGCCATCACTGTCTGCAATGCCTGCTCGGGGGAATACGCTACTGTGGAATACGGCAGGACCTGCCCGCTGTGCGGAAGTGAAGATACTGTCCTCAAATGTGGAAATGAAGTTGAAATAAAAGAAATTGAAGTATAGATTATGGCTTGTTTCATAGTACCGCTGGTTCAGGCTGCAGCCACCAGCGTCCTTCGTAAGAAAGGGAACAAAAGCGGCTTCGTGGGCCGCAACCTCGCCTCGCTGGAGCTGATGCTCTGGGGAGGTACAATAATGCTTATCGTGGACCATATCATCAACGGAGAGTTGACCTGGGCTTTCCCGTTCTTCACTGCCCTCGGACAGGAAGGCGGGGGAGCGGTGATGCTTCGTGAGATGCTTACGGTCGGAGTGCCGATGTCGCTGGTAATCACTGCAGTGTGGGTTGTTTACGCCCTGCTGAAGGAGCGCCGCTCCCGGATAGCTACCATCTAACATAATTATAACCTAAAATCAACACTATGTTTTTTCAAGTTTATGGCGAGCACGCGCTCGCTCAATGGGGAATGCTGATAGTGGTCCTTCTGGGCCTCATCCTCCTCAATGAATTCGCACGCCGCACCAAAGCCGGCGGCATCATTACATTCCTGGTAGTGCCTCTGGCCCTTACCATCTATTTCATCGCTATCGCCATCGGCGTGCGCTCAGGTGCACATTGGGCTCTCGGCAACCAGACGCACGTCTATATGCAGGGTTGGTTCCACTATGCGAAACTCTACGCTGCGACAGCTGGCTGTATCGGCTTTATGATGATAAAATACAAATGGGGCGTGGGAGCCAAGAAATGGTTCCGTCCGTTCCCGTTCGTCATCGTAGCCATCAATATCCTCATAGCCTGCGTATCTGACTTCGAGAGCGCCATCAATGGCTGGAACAAGTGGTGGCTGACATCTGAAGGCGTATGGCAGTATGGTGGCTGGCACAACGTGATGAACGGCGTAGCCGGTCTGATCAACATTTTCTGTATGACCGCCTGGTGGCACGTATATCCTTCAAAAGACAAGAAAGATATGATCTGGGCCGATATGACCTGGGTTTACATCCTTGTATATGACATCTGGAACTTCGCCTACACCTACAACTGCCTGCCGACTCACAGCTGGTACTGCGGTATCGCCCTGCTTCTCGCTCCGACCATCGCAGCCCTTATGTGGAACCGCGGAGGCTGGATCCAGAACCGTGCAAACACCCTCGCCATCTGGTGTATGTTCGCCCAGGTGTTCCCGCTCTTCCAGGAGACTTTCAAGAACGGCCGTCAGTGGTTCTCCTGGGCCACTCTCCCCGTGCTCTATCCTAACGGCACCGCTACCATCGAGCAGCTCTATGCTGCAGCAGGCGGCGAGGCAGCCGTAGTCGGCACTACAGTCGACCCTTCAGTAGTTGCAGCCAATCCGACGATGATGGTCGTTATCAGCGCCCTGGCCCTCGTGACCAACTGCATCGCTATATGCTACATCATCGCTCAGAGCAAGAAGCGTCACATCAATCCTTACAAGGAAGATGTCTTCGTCGACCAGAAATACTTCAAGGACGCAATGGCCCGCGCCGTTGTGGACTGATCTCTCTGATCCAGCAAAATTAAAGCGGCCTTCACAGGCCGCTTTTTTTTATCTTATGAGTTGCGCTATTTCGTCGATAAGCACGTAGGTGTCGCGGACGGTTTCAAGTCCGGGGGCGGAAGAGCCGTTGAGGCTCTCGACGGTGTCGACGAAGGCGGCCAGTTCGTTGAAATAGCCCTGCGAGTGGACCTGGTTGTTGACGAGGGTGGGGTTGAAGTTGTTGCGGTCGAAGAGGTATTGGACAGTCCTGCCGGCTGGACGGATTTTTTCAGTCGGGATGCCGAAGACAGTGGGGGCGACGGGCTCGAAAGTCAGTGTCTCCATCTGCGACAGACGGTAGACGCCAGCGCCGGTGCAGACTTTAAGCTGCTCTTCGGCTGAGGTCCAGGAGTATGAAGTGGACAGTTCGAGCGAGCCGGTGGTCTGCGGATGCCGGAGCATCAGCAGGAAAGACTGGCTGTCCACCTTGCGGCAGGCGAGTATGTCGGGCTTGCCGAAGAGGAAAGTGACCAGGTCGAGCGGGTGGATGAACAGGTCGAGCAGCGCATTGCCCTCGGGATAAGCCCCGGTGAGGTAGTGGAGGTCGTAGCTGAGGGGTGATTGCTTGCACAGCCGCTTTTTCAGGATCTGTACAGCAGGAGCATAGCGCTTCTGGAGTCCGGCCATCGCAAACTGATTGATGCGTCCTTTCTGCAGGGCGATGAGCTCGTCAAGCTCGGAGAGCGTCGCGCAGGGCGGCTTCTCGATGAAGAGTGATTTGCCGCTCTTGAGGACCTTCGAGGCTAGCGAAAAATGGGCCGACGGGGTGGCGGACACAAATATGCCGCTGACCTCTTCGTCGTGGAGGATCTCTTCAAGCGAAGTGGTGACCTTCACAAAAGGACGTTTGCCGGCGATGAGCTGAGCTTTATTGTCGGATGTAACGCAGATGTATTTCAGCGGCACCCCGAGGTAATCCAGCACGGGATAGAGGTTGGTCATCGAATGCTGGCCATAGCCGACGAAAGCGTAGCGGCCGTGGTATGCCGTGGCGAGCTGGCGCTCAGTGCGGAGGCTCTTGTAACGCTTGATAAGGTCTTGCATCATAACCGTATGTCTTTGAGATATTGGCGGTAAGTCTTGCGGGGGTCGTCAGTCCACTGGTAGGGGCCATAGAAACGCTCGATGAGCCGTTTGGGCAGGAAGCGCTCGAGATTGCGCAGCAGGATTATGTCGTACTTGCGGTGGAAGTTGATCCAGCAGCCGTTGCATTCCTTCGACTGCCTGCACTGGATCTCACAGGCCTTCTTGCCGTTGAAAATCTCGTCGAGGGTCTGCTCCTTGACGTTGCCTAACACAAGGTCGAGGTTCTGGCAAACCGGGACGTTGCCGTTGCTGTGGATGACGAGGCTGCTCATTATGCTCTGGCAGCGGAGACGCAGGTGGCCGCTCCGCCACTGGTCGTAGAGGGCCACGAAGTCGAAATTCTCCTGGGTGTCGTGGATATTTTCCGGAATTTGAGCGATGAAGTCCTTGTCTTCTATCAGGTCGCTGGTAGTGTCGAAGAACGCCATAGTGCCGTAGATGCCGATTCGCACGTCGATTTTGTATTTCTTGGCCACTTCGATGACGTAGGCCATATCGGCGAAACTGTTCCACGGCGTGAGGCAGAACATCAGCGACAGCGGAAACTCGTCTTTCAGAGCTTCGATCACCTGAATCACTCGGTCATAGCCGTCACGTCCCCTCACGGCCTGGTATGACTCCTTGTCGCCGTCGAGCGAGAGGAAGACGTGGTGCGGGCGGTAGCGGCGCACTGCGTCAATGACCTTCTGGGGAGCCAGTCCATTGGAGAGCAGGGTGTAGCGGGGATGATTGTCGCGGAACCACTCCAATATCTTGTCGGCTTCAGGGTGGAGGATGAATTCTCCGCCTTCGAGGCCGACGGTAGTGCGTTTGTCCACGCACTTGCTGGCCATAATTTTCTTGATCTCCTCGAAAGAGAGATGCTCTACGGGCTTCTGCCAGATGTTGCAGTGCTTGCAGCGAGACTGGCAGGCGGTGGTGGAGTAGAGCATCAGCTGGTTGAGCCGTTTGTGCCTTGGCCTGATTATATTGTTAAGATAGAGAAATCCGTTGTGTAGGTAGTCAAATACCGAATACATAGTTATCTGACAGTTTGCAATAGTTTACCTGACAAATATCGGGATAATCAGCTTAAAAACAAAAACAGTATATTTGTGAGAACAATTCATACTGTTATCCTATGCGCAGACCGCTACTGATTGCAACCTTGTGCCTTATGGCATTGCAAATGGCTCAGGCCCAGAACAAACCTTATCTTGAAGACCTTCCGTATTACCTTGAAAATCTCTCTGTCTTCGAGCAGAATCAGGAACCCGGCAGGGCTTTTCACATCCCGGCCCACAGCATTTCCCTCAACGGCAAGTGGAAATTCAACTATTATGAGTCGCCATACGACGTGCCGAAGGACTTCTTCAGCCCCTCTTTCAACGACCGCAAGTGGCCGATGATCGACGTGCCTTCCAACTGGGAGATGCAAGGTTTCGGACAGGCTATCTTCCGAAATGTAAGCGCACCTTTTATGGTGACTATGCCGGAGAGCCGCCTGGCTCAATACCGCCGCATACTGGATGATCCGACAGCCAGCGAGCAGCAGAAGAGGATGGCCCAGATGCGCCTTTCAAGCCCTGCGAACCCCTTTGCAGTGCAGCTGCCCAACGTGCCGATGGATTTCAATCCGACCGGGGCTTACCGCACCAGCTTCAACCTCCCTTCATCCTGGAAGGGTGAGCAGGTGTTCCTGCGCTTCGAAAAGGTTGCCTCAGGTTCATTCGTATGGGTCAACGGCAAGCAGGTGGGTTACAACGAGGGCGCCCAGGAGCCTTCTGAATACAATATAACCCAGTATCTGAAGTCCGGCAGGAATACAGTCGCCGTGCTGGTGGTCAAATATTGCGACGGCTACTATCTTGAAGGGCAGGATTACTGGCGACTGGCCGGTATTTTCGACGATGTGACAGTCCTGGCATTCCCCGACGCCCATATCCGCGACTGGCAGGTAATCACCGACTTCGACGCTACGTATACAGATTCCGACCTTTCAGTAGCTGTGGACCTGAAAGCATATAACAAGCAGGCTTCAGGATACAGCCTCAACGCAGAGGTTAGCGGCAGTGAAGGCATAGTTGCGGTGATGACAAGCAAAGACATAGTCATCCCGGCAGGAGGGCAGAAGACCCTCCGTCTCGGCACGAAGGTTCGCTCTCCTAAAAAATGGTCTTCAGAAACTCCCGTCCTCTACAACTTGAAGCTCACGCTCAAGGACGCTTCAGGCCGCACGGTGGATGAGGTCACAAAGCGTATCGGCTTCAAGAAGACTGAAATCCGCGACGGAGTGTTCTACCTGAACGGACAGCAGCTCAAGATAAGCGCAGTTAACTCGCATATGCAGCACCCTGTGACAGGCCACGCTATGACCGAAGATGTCATCCGCAAGGATTTCGAGATACTCAAGAGCTTCAACTTCAATGGAGTACGTACGTCGCACTATCCGCCGGTGAACGAATATCTCGACCTCGCTGACGAGTACGGCCTGTTCATCATCGACGAGACCGGCGATGAAGCCCACGCCACGGAATATGTCAGCGATATGCCCGAATTCACGGAGATGTACCGCGAACGCGTCCGCAGGATGGTGCTGCGCGACCGCAATCACGCCTGCGTGATTTTCTGGAGCGCCGGCAACGAGAGCGGCGAAGGCAACAACATAGCCGAGGTCATCAAGGAGGGCAAGTCTCTCGACCCGACCAGATTCTGGATGTACGGCGGCAACGCTGCCAAGCATCCGGCCGAGGACATCGTAGGCCCGCGCTATGCTTCGCCTCTGGAACTTGAGCTGGGCTACGGCCTCGACAAGGAGGATCTGCGTCCTTCGTTTATGGATGAATACCTGTCCGTGGCCGGTAACGGCGGCGGCGGAGTCGACGATTACTGGGATGTGGTATATGCCCATCCAAAGACTATGGGCGGTGCCCTCTGGGATTTCGTGAGCGTAGGACTTGAAGATCCCGTGCGTGCGCTCAAGGACAAGTCAGGAAACGACGTGCCCGCCCACATAATGGGGCGCGCCCGTCTCGTGAACGGCCCCACCGGCAAGGCTATCGACTTCAACAAGCAGGACCAGTGGGTGCAGGTGTACAGGGCCGACGCAGTGGAAATATCAGGCGACAAGCTGACCCTGACCCTCGACATAATGCCCCGTCATTACAACGCCAGCGGCGGATATCTCCTCACCAAAGGCAACAACCAGTTCGGTCTCAAGCAGCAGGGTGCCGACAAACTGGATTTCTATATTGACAACGGCAGCCGTCAGGTGCTGACAGCCGACCTTCCTGCTGACTGGGAAGGCAAGTGGCACAACGTCACCGCGACATACGACGGCTCTGCAATGAAGATTTTCATCGACAGGAGGGAAGTGGCTTCAATGCCTATGACAGGCTCCATAAGAAACCTGCCTCTGTCGCTGTGCATAGGCCGTAGCGAAGAAGCCCTGGGACAGGACACCAACGTGTATATCTGCGACGCAGTCATCGACAATGTCGGTGTGTTTGCAGCAGCCCTCAGCCCCGCAGCTCTCGACAGGACTAAAGCCGCCCTCTGGCTGGATTTCGAAGAGGAGACAAATGAAGGCACTTTCTGGACTTACGGAGTGGGCGCCAGGACTTACGGCTGCATCTGGCCTGACCGCAGCGTACAGCCTGAGATGTGGCAGCTGAAGAAGGCTACCCAGCCGCTGTCGTTCAAACTCGTGGATCCTGAGAAAGGCACAGTCGAAGTGTGGAACCGCAACCACTTCCTCAACGCTTC
>JAGCZI010000061.1 GCA_017960085.1 Bacteroidales bacterium | reverse complement strand
GGCGTTGCCGCACACGATAACTTTCTTGGGCAGGGCTCTGAACAGCTCGCCTCCGAAGGCAGTCTCGGCAGCAATGGCAGAGTAACGGTCGTCATCTGCAGCTATGCCCTTCCGGTAGATATTGTCTGCCTGGGGGTGGTTGTCAAAATTCGACAGAGAATAGAATGCAGCGTGAATGGTGACTCCGCGCGTCCCTGCCACGCAATTGACCGGCCACACGCCGCCGTACTCCTTGAAGGAACAATGGTTTGAAGGATGGGTGTCGACCACATAATAGGCTTTCAACTTGGGATTGTTGTTAATGAAAGCCGCAGCCCTGCGTGCAGCGGGTTCTGCGCCCTCACACGCAACCGTACCGTCTATGAAGTCATAGAGGGTGTCGATCAGGACTAGTGCAGTCAGGTCAGTCTTGGCTATGGCTGAAATCATCTATCTCTTTTATTATGTTGTTGATAAGGTTCATTTTCAAATCATAGAGGTCATCGGAGATGTCCACTTTGTAGTAGTGGGGATTGATGAGCCTCTTCTGGGTGGGATTGAGCGACGCAAGGTTGTCGAGATAATATTGCTTGCGCTGCGCAATGCTGCGGGTGTCGGGGGTTGCGACACCGTCCTTGATCATCTGCACCTGCAGGGGCTTGGCCTCATAGCTGCCGGCCTTGTAGGTGGTGTACCGGGTATTGTCAAACTCGGCACGGATGGTTATCTCCTCCGATGCGAGGAGCTTTTTCTCGAAGGGACCTCCGCGCAGACAGGTGACGTCTGCCTTGAAGGTATCGTTCTGGATGATACGGTAAGTGATCTGGAAGCCCGGATTGATCAGCTTGACTATGTCTTCGGAGCGTTTGAGCACCGGCTGGCCGTCAATCTGGACCAGTTTGTAAACATTGCCGAAGCAGGGATTGTGCTTGCTTGTGGCGATGGCGTCACCGACTCCGTAGGAATCGATGGCCGCACCCTGACGCTCCAGCTCGGGGATGAGATATTCATCCAGGGAGTTGGTGGCGAACACCTTGCATTTTGCAAGGCCGGCCTTGTCGAGCTGGGCGCGGCACTCCTGTGAGAGGTATGCCAAGTCACCGCTGTCGAGACGGATGCCATAGCCCTGAGGATAGCTGTCGTCTATGCCGTTGGCCTTGAAGGCGCGGATGGCATTCTGCAGTCCGCACTTGAGGGTGTCGAAAGTGTCGATGAGGAGAATGAGTCCCTCACCGCGATGGGTCTTGATGTATGTGTCGAATGCTTTATACTCACTGGCCACCGACACTCCGAAGGAGGTGACGTAGCTGTGAGCCATCGTTCCGCTGGACTGGAAACCGAAAATGTCTGCGGAAAGGATATTGGAACTGTTGGCGCAGCCGCCGATGATGGCTGCCTTGCCGCCGTATACCGCAGCCCAGGGACCGTGAGCCCTGCGGGAGCCGAACTCGCTCACCGGCTTGGCGGTGCTTCTGGTGACCCTTGAAGCCTTGGTGGCGACAGCCATCTGGTGGTTCATTATGCACAGCATCGGAGTCTCGAGCACCTGGGCCTCTATCAGCGGAGCTTCTACGGTAATCACAGGCTCGCGAGGGAAGGCGATCTCACCTTCCCTCATAGCGTATACATTGCCTGTGAATTTCATTGAGGCGAGCATCTTGCGGTATTCAGCGCAATCGTCGCCGGGGAGAAGTTTCTCAAAGAAACGTTCATCCATCCTGCCCAGGCCCGAAATCATTTCGAGAACCTCTTCGACACCTGAAACCACAGCCCAGTTGTTGTTGTCGGGGGCGGTACGGTAAAAGAGGTTGAAGACAGCGATTTTGTCTTTCATCCCACTGTCGAAGTATGACTTTCCCATTGTGTACTGGTACTTGTCGGAGCAATAAGCGGTATTGAACATTTCCGTGAGAGTTTAAGGATTGTCAGATTAGTTGGCTGCTTTCTCTGCGTCGGCAATCATCTGCTCGTTGGCAGTGATGTAGATTTCAACGCGGCGGTTCTGTGCGCGGCCTTCAGCAGTTTCATTTGATGCTACAGGCACGTCGTATGCAAGACCTTCAACAGTGAAGCGGTCGTCCTTCATTCCGCATTTCTTGAGGTAGTCGCTGACTGACTGGGCCCTCTTGAGAGAGATCCTGTCATTTACCTCCCTTGTACCGGTGTTGTCGGTGTGGCCCTGGATAGTAAGGTCGGTCTCGGGCATATCAGCCATAGTATTTGCAAATTTCTCAAGAGCGTCCTTGGAAGCTTTGCTCAATGCAGTACCGTTGTGAGGGAAGAGGATTCCGCTGTCGAAGGTAACTTTGATTGACTTGAGGTTGTTGGCATCAGTCAGAGTGTCAACGCTGGCACCTTCGATAGCTGCCAGTTCTTCAGCCTTCTTGTCCATCTGGTTGCCGATGATTGCACCTGCGCCGGCTCCTACTGCAGAACCGATTGCAGCGCCGATGGCAGCACCTTTACCATCGCCGATGAGAGCGCCGATACCTGCACCTACTGCAGCACCTGCACCACCGCCGATCAATGATCCCTTAGAGAGATTTGACATGTTGCCGCAACCTGAAAGAACTGTGATTGCGCACATAAGAGAAATAATGACTTTTTTCATTTCTGTTTGTTATTAGTAGTTGGATATTGTCGAATTAAAAAAATGGTTCACCAACTAGCAAAGTTAAGAAAAATTAGATAAAAAACAGTAGTTTTGCATAGCAGACAAATAACATACCACAATGACAAAACGATACTTAGCAGCGGTTCTCGCCGCATTTGTGCTTCTGTTTCCGCAGAATGTTGACGCCCAGAACTATCAGGCCCTTTTCGAGGCTCTCCCCTCAGTTCGCAAAGTCGAAAAGCTCGACGCCGGCCAGGCTTTCGGCGAGAAATACCTGCTCTGGTTCGAGCAGCCCGTAAGCCATAAGGATCCCTCAAAGGGCACTTTCCTGCAGAGAGTCTTCGTGGGATGCACCGACCGCGACTCCTCAAGCGTCTTCGTAGCTGAAGGCTACGGCGCAGCATACGCTGCAAGACCCACATACAAGGATGAACTTGCCCTGCTTTTCAACCTCAACAACGTGGTTGTCGAACACCGCTACTTCCTCGAGTCCAGGCCTGACGCAGGCTGGGAATACCTGACCGCCGAAAATGCAGCCAACGACTACCACCGCGTCATCACCGAGCTCAAGACCGTATTCCCTAAGAAGTGGATCGGCACCGGCATCAGCAAGGGTGGCCAGAACTCGGCCATATTCCGCGCCTTCTTCCCCGATGACGTGGACATTACTGTCCCCTACGTAGGTCCCTTCTGCCGCAGCCGCGAGGACGGACGCCACGAGCCTTTCATAGCTGATTTCTGCGGCAGCATCTCCGACCGCAAGGCTGTCCGCGAATTCCAGACCGAATTCCTGAAACGACGCGAAGCCCTCACCCCTATGTTCGAAGCCTTTGTCAAGGAGAAGAAATATGAATACCGCATCCCCATCAATGAAGTGTACGATATGACGGCGCTGGAGTTCTCGTTCGCTTTCTGGCAGTGGGGTACTCCGGTCGAGAACATCCCCGCAAGCGACGCTTCCGACAAGGAGATTTTCGACTTTATGGTGCAGGTAAGCGGTCCCGACTACTGGAAGAAGGAAGGCGACACGACGCCGTTCTTCGTGATGGCAGCCCACGAACTCGGCTACTACGGCTATGACGTGAAGCCCTTCAAGAAGCTCCTGACCATCAAGAGCGCCAAGGGATACCTCGAGCGCATCTTCGTGCCCGAAGACGCCCGCAACCTGCGTTTCGACAAGACCCTCAGCCGCAAGCTGAAGAAATTCCTCAAGACCACAGACGCCCGTATGCTCTTCATCTACGGAGAGTTCGACCCGTGGTCCGCAGTCAGGGCGTCCGAACCTGTCGGCGAGAACGTGCACATCTACATCGATCCGGCCGGAAGCCATCGCGCACGCATACGAACCTTCCCGGAAGCTACCCAGGAAGAGATCAAAGGCATAATCGCCGGCTGGCTCTACGAATAGAAACTGACGCTCTGGATGTTGTTGTTCAGAGCGTCAGTTGC
>JAGCZI010000060.1 GCA_017960085.1 Bacteroidales bacterium | reverse complement strand
TGGCCACCAACAGGACCTACATCAGTATGCTCCTCAACAATATGTCGGGCACCAAGTTCACAGATCTCGTGAACGGCTACCGCATCCGCTATGCGCAGAAACTCCTGCGCGAGAATCCCGGTATGCATCTGGACGATATTGCCGACGCTTCGGGATTTTCATCGCGCACTGCGTTCTTCCGCAATTTCAAGGCACAGACGGGAATGGCTCCGATGGAGTGGCTGAAGAAAGAGAGCGGCAGCGGCGAATAGGACTCTAAGATAGGGAGTGAGAGGCGTATCACAGGGGCGTATCACGGGGGCCTATCACTGGATGAGCGCAATCTTGGTCCCGATGGCCGTCCAGAGGATGCCATTGACGAGGAGTAAGTGGCGGGTAGGGATCTTCAGCATGGGCAGGATGCGGCACTTCAGCGTTTTCCGAAATAGCTGTAATGGTTGTTGTCCGGGTTGACGACAATCTGCTCCACTACGATTTCCGGATCGATCATGATGATTTTCAGTGTGTGGCGGCCAGGCTTGGCTTCAGGGAATGTAGCGTCTAGCCAGCGCAGGTTGTCGAACACCTCGTCGCGTCGCGGCAGCTGGCGGCCATTCCAGAATCCGCTCAGAGCCAGACGGCTGCGTTCCGGCAGCGGCTTGAGAACATTCGAGCGGGCGAGGTTGTCCGCAGTGTACTCAGTGAACGTATCGACCAGACCCCTGCGGGCGTCGATGGTCTGCATCGGCATATCGTCCAGCTGGATTCCGATGCGCAGTCCGCGCTCAGGCATGATGTCCTGGGTGGGCAGGATGCCGACGGCCACGGTTGCTGCAGATTCTTTGTCAGAGATAATGACGGAGTATTCCAGCACAGCCTCGCTTTCCTGGGCCATCACATTGCTGCTTCCCATACATCCTTCGCCACGGCCGAGGTCGGGCAAGAATATCCAAGATGCCTCCTTGCCGTCGACCTTGCGGTTGTATTTATATGCAGGGATTGAATACTCGTCTGTCTCGGGCTGAGCCTGCAAAGCATAAGGAACGTTGAAGTCCAGAGATGCAGGACGGAACATGAACCTTCTGGCGGGGGCTGCCGGATTTGCTGAATTTGCTGCACCCGCTGCATTCATCGCTGCCATCCTTGCTTCAAATTCCGCCTCTACGATCTCCCGGGAAAGTTTCAGGGGATTCACATTATCATTGGGCATAGACCACTGGGTATAGCCGATATGCTTGTCCTGCATCATTCCGCTCCACTTCCCATCGGCCATTTTGTGATAATAATCGCTGAGCTCCCTGTCCCTTGACATCAACTGTTCCACCAGCTGGGAATTGCCCTGGGTGGCTGCATTGTAGATCACAGCCACACCGACGCTGGCCACAACGGGATAATAAACGAGCTGGTAGAATGCATCCTGGGCTTCTGCCGGAATCTTTGTTCTCAAAACCTCGGCACGGGCGGCCAGAGAAAGCCAGAGGCTGTCGGTATAGGCCATCTCTTCCTTATTGAAGATGCCGGGAACCTGGGCCTCGGCCTTGCGCCAGAGGTTGTATTTCGAGTACTTCGCAATCAGGTCGGCAGCCTCTTCTGCATACTCCGCTCCAAAAGCAGAGGCAGTGAAACCTTCCAGCCAGGCCTTCTCGTCACCGGGCTGAATAGCATCCGGATCCCATGCGTAGCGTAAAATGAAGTCAATCGGAACCTCCTTGGGTTTAAGGTCGCCAACATTTATAAGCCAGATGCGGTCTATGCCGGTCTTGTAGGCCAGGTTCAACTGCTCGCGCAGTTTCGGGATGGTAGTTGTATTCACCCAGCGGTCGTTCCAGGGACCACCATTCATATCTATATGGTAATAAAGACCCAGACCACCCTTGCGGGCCCTCTCAAAGTCGCGTCCGATACGGCGGATATATCCCCAGTTATTGTCGCAGACCATAATCGTCACATCGTCAGGCACACGGAAACCAGCATCGTAGTATCGCTGCACCTCAGTGAAGATGGGCCACATCTGCGGTACTGCATCCTCCCGGCCATACAGTTTCTTGAAGATGGCCCTCTGTCCCTTGATTACTTCTGCAAGGGTCTTCATATTATCCTCATCGTCGCCTTTGCCCATCGCCACGTCACCGTCTCCACGCATACCAATGGTCACCAGATTGTCATAATCCTTGTTGCGCTGCATGCCTTCGAGGAAAAAGGCGTCGAGACCTTCTTTGTTGACACTGTAGTCCCACGGGCCGACAGTTTCCCGGCGTTTGGTATACTCTGTCTGTGACCGCATCATCGGCTCGTGGTGGGATGTACCCATGACGATTCCATATTCGTTGGCCAGCCGGGGGTTGTCCGGATCGTCTTCGTTGAAACATTTTCCCCACATCGCAGGCCAGAGGTAATTGCCCTTCAGGCGTAGGATGAGTTCAAACATGTGGGTGTACATCTTGGCGTTCTGGCCGCCGAAGTGCTCGTTGGACCAGTCGCTGAATGAAGGAGATTCGTCATTGATGAAGATGCCGCGATATTTCACTTTGGGCGAAGGCTGGACGAAACGCCCGCCGTCGTAGTACAACTCATCCTGATGTTTTACCGGCACATCGGCCCACCAGTACCAAGGAGACACCCCGATACGCTCCGAGATATCATAGATTCCGTATATCGTACCCCTTCTGTCACTACCGGCGATAATAAGATTGCCATCTATGACTTCGATTACGTATGACTCCCACTGTCCGCGGACTGCCTTTACATCGAGGCGTTTTTGTTTGACAAGTTTGTCGATGTATTTGCTGCTTCCTATCGTGCCGACGATGATGTTGCCGGTTTTTGCGTCGGTCTGCGATACAACTACAGCCGCTGTGCCGGTCACCTTGCGGACATCGTCCCCAAGGTCACGGGCAGCGCGCTCCACGCCGAGCTGGTCGTTGCTGTCAACGATAATTGTGGCTGCAATGCCATCTTTCGCTATGCAGAAAACATTATTCTGCGCATAGGCGCAAGTCGCCGAAACAATAAGTGCGACGGTCAGAATCAATTTATACTTCATATTGAATCAATGATTTTTGACAAGAAGTTGTACATATTCCAAAGATACATAAAATTGGGGTAGGTCTTGCCATATTTTGGGGTAGGTCCGATGAAACTGCTGGGACCTACCCCACGAATCGGTCTTGCAGATACTTCCAGTGGTGTAGGTCTGGCATTTTCCAGAGGACCTACCCCAAGAGGCAGGATTTGTCGGCCCTGAAGGCCCTCCACATCCTGAAACGGGGTCACGGCAAAGCGGGGGGGAAGGAACGCTCCGGCAGCCAAAGGCTGCCGGAGTGCTTTTTGTGCGACAGGGCCTGAGAGAAAGCTAGCTTTCGCTCAGGCCCTGCCACACAAAAAACCCCGCACATTCTGTGCGGGGCGTTCCTTTGAGGGCTTTGCTCTGGTGACCCCTACAGGATTCAAACCTGTAACCTTCTGATCCGTAGTCAGATGCTCTATTCAGTTGAGCTAAGGGGCCGGTGGAATATTACTCAGCGGGTTTCGCTACGTATTTCTTCTCTTTGATGCGGGCCTTCTTACCAGTCAGGTTGCGGAGGTAGAAGATGCGTGCCCTGCGTACTTTACCGTACTTGTTAACCTCGATGCTCTCGATGAACGGGGAGCTGATGGGGAAAATACGCTCAACGCCAACGCCGTTGGAGATCTTGCGGATAGTGAAGGTCTGGGTTCTGCCAGCTCCACGCCTCTGGATTACAACGCCACGGAATTTCTGGAGACGCTCCTTGTTTTCCTCTTTAATCTTATAAGTGACCGTGATAGTATCGCCTGCCTTGAAGTTCGGGAAGCTTTTCTGGTCCTGTGCCATCGCCTGCTCGGCAACTTTCATTAAATCCATATCTTTCAATTATTTAGCGCAACATCGCGACTTAAAAGCCTTCACACGAGAGGTTGCTTTGATTTTTGGGACTGCAAAAGTGTGAAATAATTTTTATTAATGCAAATAATTTTATAATCAGCCTTTAAAAACAAAGTAAACCGCCATAATCAGGCAGAAGAATGCTGCCAGGTGATTCCACTTGAGCGGGTCCCCCTTGAAAACGAAGATCGACATAGCCGTGAAGACTATGAGTGTTACAGTCTCCTGGATGACCTTGAGCTGCATCATCGAGAACGGACCGCCGTTGCCCTGGAAGCCGGTACGGTTGGCCGGAATCATAAAGCAGTACTCCAGCAGGGCAAGGCCCCAGCTCACCAGTATGATGCCGAACAGCCCCCACTTGGGGAATACTTTGCCGAAGTCGAATTTCAGGTTGCCATACCAGGCCAGTGTCATAAAGCAGTTCGACACGACAAGCAGCAGCACCGTCAATAATCCTCTTAACATTGCCTTTGTTTTAAAACGGGCGCAAAGATATACTTTTGGAGTAAAACAGCAAGCATTTGGCAATTAGAATGAGTGTGAGTAACTTCGCACTTACAACCCTAAACACTAATTATGAATAACTATCCCGAACTACCGACGATAATCGACTTTGTCGAGAAGTATAGTCGTCAGTTCGCCGACAATGTCTACCTGAGGGAGAAGGTCGGCGACCATTGGAATGAAATAACCCAGAAACAG
>JAGCZI010000059.1 GCA_017960085.1 Bacteroidales bacterium | reverse complement strand
CGGGACGATGCTGGCAAGGATTACGATGAACATAAATATGTCATACACAAGGCTCGCGATGTCCTTGTTGTCGCTCAGTTCTATTATTTCGAAAATACGTTTTCTCATATCGGCTACATCATATTATTGACGTGGTTACAGACTAAGATACTGCGGTCCTTGCGACCAGTCGCCCAGCACTACCAGTTCGCCTCCGCTGGGGACGCTCACGCGGGCGGGAGTGTGGATATGACCGAAAATATAGAGTTCGATGGCAGGCTGCGAAGATTCAGCGCGACTGCGGCCGAAATCGTCGGCAAAACGGAAAAGTCCGGTCTTTTCAATATCATTCCCGAACCTCTTCACATATTTGGAGTGCTTTGAACGGCTGCTTGCAGTCCATTTCCTTGCAAGCCAGAAGACAAAGCGGGGGTGCAGCATCTTCAGCCCCCCTATCAGGAAGCGGTTGCGGAAAAGGCGGAAGAAGAAACGCGAACGGAAATCCGTCGCACCGGGCATGTCCCCGTGTCCGACGCATATCCGGCGTCCGTCAAGCTCCATCACGGACCAGCATCCACGGACAATCTTTACTCCCAGCTCCTTCTCGAAATAATCCGTCACCCACCAGTCGTGGTTGCCTGGATAGAAGAAAACCTTGACTCCACGCTCCACCAGGGCGGCCAGGGCGGCCAGGACCCTCACATATCCGCGGGGCGCCACATCCTTATAATCAATCCAGAAATCGAAGATGTCGCCCAGCAGGTGGAGCTCCTCTGCCTCCGCAGGAAGGGAATTCAGGAAATCCACAAAAGACTGCTGCCGCAGCCCCTGAGGATCTTCCGACATACCCAGATGGACATCAGCCGTGAAATAATATCTTCCTTTCGCTATGTCCATCCCGGAGAATTACACGAGAGTTGAGATGATGCAGGCCAGGCCTACAAGCACGCAGTAGAGGGCGAACCAGCGAAGGCGCGCCTTCTTCACCATAGCGATCATCACCTTGCAGGCGAACAGGCCAGAAATAAATGCGGCAATGAAACCGACCGCGAGCTGCAGGCCGCCGACGCTGCTGGCCGCGAAATCGCCGCCGACTACATCGAGGAACGCCTCGCCGAGGATCGGAACCAGCACCATAAGGAACGAGAAGCGGGTGACTTCCTCTCGTTTAACCCCGCAGAGCAGGCCGGTGGCGATGGTCGAACCGCTGCGGGACAGGCCGGGAAGCACAGCGATGGACTGGGCCAGACCCATCCACAGGGCAGATTTGAAACTCATATCCTTGCCGGCGGCAGCACCAGTCTCGGCTTCCCTGGCCGCACGGCGTGCAGACAGAGTCTCCGACAGGTAGAGCAGTGCGGCAGTGACGACGAGGCAGCAGCCGACAACCAGAAGCCCGCTGCCGAAGATGTCCTCTACATAATCCTTGAAGAACATTCCGACGATGAAAACCGGAATCATAGACACAAGGATCATCAGGATATATTTCGTGCCGTCGTTCATCTTGAACTTGAAAAGGTCCTGCAACAGCTTGAGGATATCCTTCCAGAACACCACGATAGTCGCCAGGACGGTGGCCGCGTGCACCACAACCTCGAAACTGAGGTCTGCGGTCTCGATGCCGAAGAGGGCCTTGCCGATGGCAAGGTGGCCGCTGCTGCTCACAGGCAGGAACTCGGTCAGGCCCTGGACCAGGCCGAGTATCAACGCTTCAAACCAACTCATATTCTGCTATTGTTTGTCACCCTTGTCAGAGGGACGGCTCATAATTGCAACGATGACTATGATGATGCCGAGCACCACAAGGACAGGAGACGCCACCATACGGCGGAAGTCAAACATTGCATCGTTGAAGACGGCGGGATCGTTCGAGCCGCCGCCCAGCATAAGGATGTATCCCGACACCATCAGGATCAATCCTATGAGAATCGTTTTCACCCCTGCGGGTGATACTGAGAAATTATCTTTCATAACTAATAATATAAATCGTCTTTGGTCGTATAGGCCAGGCGGCCGACGACATACCACGCTGCTGCGATGCAGAGCGCAATGCCCACGATGAATACGATTGCAAACACTATCGGGACGGTACCTTCATATATCGACTGCACCATAGGCCCTATCTTCCCTTTGGCATATACCAGAATGCCGGTGAACAGGGCGCAGGCTATGGCGGCCGAGGCGGCACCCTGCCAGAAGGCCTGCCATACGAAGGGCTTGCGGATGAAGCCCCTGTTGGCGCCGACCAGCATCATTGTGTGGATCGTGAAACGCTTGGCATATATGTTCAGCCGCACCGTCGTGCAGATCAGGGCAAAGGAGATGATCATCAGCAGGAGGATGGCCACTCCCATAACTATCGCAATCTTGCGCAGGTTTTCGTTGAGGCTCTCTATCAGGGACTCCTGATATGTCACCTCGCGGACCTTGGGCAGCTGCTGGAGCATCGCAGACACTTTCTGGAGAGAATCCTTGCTGAAATACTCACTCTGGACATTGACATCGACCGAGAAGGGGATCGGATTGACCTCGAAGACCCTCAGGAAATCCTCGCCGAGGAGCTCCTGCATCTGACGGGTGCCTTCTTCCTTGGAAATATACTTGGTCTGGAGCACGAAGTCCATTCCGTCGAGTTTCTCCTGAAGGGCCAGTGCGTCAGCCTCGGTGGCGTTCTGATGCATTATCACCGAGATGACTGCGTTTTCCTTGAAATAATCGGAAACTTTTGTGGCGTTGATGACCAGGAAAGACGCGATCGCTATCAGCAGAAGCACCAGACTGATGCTGATGACAGACGATAAATAGGACTGAACCAGTCGCTTGGCTATTATGTTTTTTTCTCTGGAAGCCATGACATTTTTTCCAGCGTCAAAGATAATCAAAAAATTATTATTACCTTTGTAGAGAATTTGCCCTTAATATTTTATATTAAAAATGAGCGATCCGGTAAGAGTTTTATATGTCAGTTCAGAGATATACCCATACTCTCCTGAATCCTCTATATCGTTAGTGGGCAGGTTCCTCCCGCAGGGCGTCCAGGAAAGAGGCCGCGAAATCCGCTCGTTTATGCCCCGCTACGGCACGGTCAACGAGCGCCGTCATCAGCTCCACGAAGTCATCCGCCTTTCAGGTATGAACATCATCGTCAATGATGTCGACAGACCGCTGATTATCAAGGTCGCTTCCATCTCTTCAGCCAGGATGCAGGTATATTTCATCGACAACGAAGATTTCTTCCACCGCAAGGCTGTTTTCTGCGATGCGGACGGCAACTTCTTCGAAGACAATGACGAAAGGGCCATATTTTTCGCCAGAGGAGTCCTCGAGACTGTCAAGAAACTCCGCTGGAAACCCGACATCGTCCATTGCCAGGGATGGATATCCCACATCCTGCCGCTCTACCTCAAGAAAGCATACGACAACGACCCCATTTTCACCGACAGCAAAATCGTCCTGTCGCTGTATGACGAGCCGAACTACAACTTCAAAACCGACCTTGCGGCGAAGATCCCTTTCGCAGACATCAGCGCCGCGGACGTGGATGAAGTCAAGGCCCCCGATGGCATAAATCTTGCACGACTCGCCATCCGTTATGCCGACGGTGTGATTTTCGGTTCGGAAGCTGTCAACGGGGAATTGAAGCAATATATCGCTGAGCGCAAGCTGCCTGTCCTGCAGAGTCCCGCCATAAGTCTCGAAGACACCGGGTACATACAAGAATACAATGATTTTTACGAACAAATACTGCAGGCAAATGTCACTGAGTAAGATTGAGTCGGCGCTGGGGTTCCTGGTTTTGCTGCTGTCCGTTTTCGTTTTCCCTTCCTGTATAGATACAAACTACACGTTAGGCGACTCGCTTGTGCCTACGTCCAACAACCTTTACGTCGAGACGGCATCCATCGACCTTAAGATCGGTATGAAGTCTTCGGCCGACATCCAGTCGTCTTCTTACTTTTACGCAGTTGGAAGCGTCGCCAGCGAGCAGTTCGGCCTCACGACAGTAGACCTTGCCGCCACCGTCACTCCCAGCGACACCGGCATCAAGTTCGGCACCGACCCCCGCCTGGTCGACGCCTACATATTCCTCGAACTCGACAACACCGACACATTCACACCCGGCCAGGACAACATCACCCAGAACCTGTACGTATACCCTATGGCACGCGCTATGGATTCAACTATGGTGACCTGCTCCAGCGTCTCCGACAAAGACTATATCCACGAGCCCATCGGCAAGGCGCTGCTGACCTCCAGGGACACTGTCATAGTCCCGCTGGATATGGAATGGGCCAGGAAGCTGATGTCTGCCACCAAAGCCGAGCTGGACAGCATGCCTCTGTTCATCAAGAACCACTACGGAGTGTATCTGACCACCGACGAACCCATCGAGGGCACCATCGGCGGCAGGCTCAACAACTTCTCTACTGCAAATGTCATCCTGAAAGTCAATTCTGTCAACAAGCAGAACCTGAGAAGGGACACTACCATAACCTTCAATATCGGCAGCATCTACAACGGCGTTTCCACCCAGATATTCAAACACAGTTCCAAGGCTCTGGAAGTCGGCCCCGACAATAACGAAGAAGTGCTGTACTATGAAGGTCTTGCGGGCATCAAACCCTTTATCGACGCAGAAGTCCTTCGCAACTCCATCGAAGACTGGGCCGATGAGAATGGCATCGATATGGACAAGATCATCATCACCAGGGCCACCTTCGAGCTGCCGTTCGAGTTCCCCGATGATTACCGCACAGTCGACAATTACTATCCCCAGGGCCTCTACCCCGCTGTATACAGCAAGGACAGCACAGACAACGTAAAGCGCTACACCCTGCTCGGATCGATTTACGACGACACTTACAACAAGGGTGACATCAACCGCTCGCTGCTTTGCTACCGTCCTGACGTGACCTACTACATCCATTCGATCATCACCAAGGACGAGATCATAGAAGAGGACAACATCTGGCTCATCGCCCCGTTCGAATACGTGGAGACAAGCAGTTCGTCGATGAGCGATTCGTACTACAATCCGTATATGTACAACTCGTACTACAATCCGTACTCATACTACGGCGGATATGGCTACTACGGCTACAACAGCTATAATAATTACTACAACAATATGTATTATTACCAGTCGTTGTACAATATGGCCAATACCTCATCTACCACCTATTACTACGTAGACTATATGAACTACGCGATAGGCCAGATCAACGGCAACGGCGCCAAGCGCCATCCCAAACTGAATCTCACTTATGTAGTGCTGGACAAATAGCCTGAACAAGGCTATTTTTTCTTTTTCCTCTCTTCCTTGGCCGCCCTGCGTGCGTCCTTCTTGTTCTGCTTGGTATCCACAGTCAGATAGAACGGCTGCTGGAATTTCTTGGGAATATAGATTGTCGGCCTTGCCTTGCCGAAGATGAAATCATAGAGGTCGTCGAACTCGCCGTCGTGCCAGTATTTGACCAGTTCCTCCAGGTCTTTGTCCTCCCCTTTCGGCTCATACTGACGCTTGATGTCACCTTTGAGGACCTTGGCCACTCCCTGCCAGAAGCCGGCGTTGACGTTGCCCAGGTATTTCTGGATGATTTCGTAGGGTGTCATACCGACCTCGCGGTCGATCAGCCTGATCATCATCATACCCTGCTTGAGGGTGAGTTGCCTGAATATAGGGTCGAAGTTCTTCAGCAACTCTTCCTTCATCGTGTCCAGGTATCTGTCCTGCTCGCGCTTGGTATAGCCTCTGACAACGAAGATGCTGTCGGTCTCCCGTATGGTCTTGGCCACGAAGAGGGCGTAGGGATAGGCCTTGCTGAAATTGTGGACCCTCTGGTAGTACTGTATCCACTGTGCCCGGTTCAT
>JAGCZI010000058.1 GCA_017960085.1 Bacteroidales bacterium | reverse complement strand
CCGACAAGGAGAAGTACCTGTTCAATAACGGTGATTCAGAGGGATTCGTAAACCTGCCCCTCAAGATGCGCGGGGTGAGGATGTCAGCCCTGCTCAAGGAAGACGACTCATTCATCAAGGTCTCCCTCAGGTCGAAAGGAGATCTGGACGTGAACCTGTTCGCCAGGAAATACTGCAATGGCGGAGGGCATCGGAATGCCTCCGGCGGCAAACTATATATGGATATCTCCGAAACTGCGGCTTATTTTACCGCAAGCGTCGAGGAGTATTTCAAAAAGGCATAGCTTTTGCTAAATTTGCACCCGAAATGAAAAAATCCATTCTCTTCACAATAGCGGCCCTGGCAGCACTGCTCCAGTCCTGCACTCTGGAGGACAAGCTCAACATCTGCGTCTCCCAGGAAGAGAGTATTCAGAAATATATCGATAAAAATTATGCCGACTCCACCGTCATAGTCACCGGTTCAGGCATTTCAAGGATAGTTATGGTCCACGGCAGCGGCGTTGCGGCGCAGAAGGGAGACAGCGTAATTTTTGCATACAAGGGGTACACCTTCAGCAACGGACCTTACTCCCAGTTCACGGAAGGAAGGATCAAGGAGCGTCTCGGTGACAAACATATGATAGCCGGCCTTGACGAAGGCATTGTCGGTATGTTGCCGGGAGAAGAATCGTACATAGCGTTCTCTGCGAGGTACGGCTTTTTCGACAAGGCCGCCGGAGCCCTGAAACGTATGACTCCCCTCATTTATTACGTAACTTTGGAAAATATCTACAGATAGCATGAAGAAGTCTTTGTTTCTCATACTTGTCGGCACAGTCATTACGGCGTTGTTCACAGCCTGCGAGGTTGCGCCCGTCGATGATTCTATAAGCCATCAGAAACGTGTCAGAGACGCTTGGGTAAGAGTAAACTATGGTTCAGACTATGTCGCCCTGACCAAATCCGGAATCTACGTCCTGGAAGAGACCCCCGGCACCGGCGCTCCGGTCAAGGACTCCCTGTACTGCTTCGTGCATTATTCAAAGAGGGATCTCGACGGCACTTATACGTCTACGACAGATCCCGAGGTAGCCAAGGTCCATCTGGGAACTTATTCGGACACTCTTTACTGGGCCCCCGAAATCTGGAGGATAGCAAACTACACCCAGAATGACGGAGCGAGGGAGCTGCTGTCGATGATGAAGGTCGGCGGCACGATCAAGGCCATAGTCCCTCCGGAACTGTCAACCATCACCTATCCCGAAAGCCACAAGACCTACGTCAAGACCAGCAACAAGGAATTCAAGAGCAACACCATCTACGAAATATCACTCGAAAAGTCTGTCAAGGACATTGAGCAATACGAATTCGACCTGCTTAAGAATTACGCCGACAAATATTGGGGAGGTATCGATTCCACAAAGAAAGGTTACTATTTCAAAAAGTTGAAAGAGAACCCTGTCCCCGGAGATTCGATATTTGACGGAACCACCATTGACGTATACTATTCAGGCCACATCATCGACGGCATAACCGACAACTTCCTGTTTGACACCAACATCGCCGACACCGCCCGTATGTACAGACGGTACAACGGCAGCGCCTACAATGCGCTTTCCGTCACTTACAAGAAGAACCCTGAAGAATCCATCACCGCCAATTCCCTCGTGGACGGTTTTGCAAGAGCCATCTCTGAATTCAAGTACGGAGAAGAAGGCGTAGTGTTCTTCAGTTCTGCCCTGGGATATAAAGAAGAAGGCAGCGGCTCGATTCCGGCCTACTGCCCTCTTGTGTTCTACATCCGGACTGCCAACAAGAAATAGCAGACCGTCCCCGACCGATCAGAAATTGGGACGCAGCGCGTATCTGTTGTAGAAATCCTCTACGATATTGACTGCTGCTGAAACAGTGTCGACTACTTTGAACAGCTGCATCTCGTCTGCAGAGATATTGCCTTCTTCAACCATAGCTGTGGAAATCCAGTCAAGCATTCCCTGCCAGTAAGACTTACCGACCAGGATGATGGGGAAATTGGCCAGTTTTTCTGTCTGGACCAGAGTCAGCGCCTCGAAGAATTCATCCAGCGTACCGAATCCTCCAGGCATCACGATGAAACCCTGGGCATAACGGGTGAAGATGGTCTTACGTGTGAAAAAATACTGGAAATCGATGCTCTTGTCCTTGTCGATGTAGGGGTTGCTGCTCTGCTCCATAGGGAGCACGATATTCAGGCCCACGCTCTTTCCGCCGCCTCTGGCAGCGCCTTTGTTGCCTGCCTCCATTATGCCGGGGCCACCGCCGGTGATGACTCCGAACCCACGCTGGGTCAATTCATAGGCTATTTCCTCAGCCATAATGTAATACTTGTTGTCCGGAGCAGTACGTGCCGAGCCGAATATGGCGACGCAGGGGCCGATGGCCGACATTTTTTCATAGCCGTTGGCGAATTCGCCCATAATCTTGAAAATGGACCAGGCATCTTCTGCCTTGGTTTCACTCCAATTCTTGATCTTGAAGCTTTTACGGATCCTGTCCTTTTCTTCCTGGGTAAGCATAGCTGTGTTATTTTAGTTTTTTATACTTGAATCGTTTGGGTTCGGTGTCGCCGAGGCGGCGTTTCTTGTTTTCTTCATATTCCGAATAGGTACCTTCGAAGAAATATACATTGCTGTCACCTTCGAAAGCCAGGATATGGGTTGCGATACGGTCGAGGAACCAGCGGTCGTGAGAGATTACGACGGCGCAGCCGGCGAAGTTCTCAAGGCCCTCCTCAAGGGCCCTTATGGTGTTGATGTCGACGTCATTGGTCGGCTCGTCAAGCAGCAGCACGTTCGCGCCCTCCTTTAGAGTCAGGGCCAGATGCAGACGGTTGCGCTCGCCACCGGAGAGGATGCCGCATTTCTTCTGCTGGTCAGCTCCGGAGAAGTTGAAGCGGGATATATACGCCCTTGCATTGACTTCCTTGTTGCCGAGATATACGTATTCCGAGTCGCCAGCCACAGTCTCGTAGATGGTCTTGTCGGGGTCGATTTTCTTGTGCTGCTGGTCTACATAGGCGATCTGCACTGTCTCCCCTATCTCAAAGCTGCCCGAGTTCGGGGTCTCGAGTCCCATAATCAGTCGGAACAAGGTGGTCTTGCCTGCGCCGTTGGGGCCTATGACGCCCACGATGCCGGCGGGAGGAAGCTTGAAGCTGAGATGCTCGAAAAGGAGCTTGTCTCCGTAGGCCTTGCTGACATCGTTGAACTCGATGACCTTGGTGCCGAGACGGGGACCGTTGGGTATATATATCTCGAGCTTCTCTTCCTGCTGCTTAGTCTCTTCGTTGAGCAGTTTCTCATAAGCGCCGAGTCGGGCCTTTGATTTGGCCTGACGGGCCCTCGGAGCCATACGTACCCACTCCAGCTCCCGCTCAAGGGTCTTCGCACGCTTGCTCTGCTGTTTCTCCTCCATAGCCAGACGGGCTGTCTTCTGCTCAAGCCAGCTGGAGTAGTTGCCTTTCCACGGGATGCCTTCACCCCTGTCAAGTTCAAGGATCCAGCCCGCAACATTGTCGAGGAAATAACGGTCGTGGGTCACTGCTATCACAGTGCCCTTGTACTGGCGAAGATGAGCTTCCAGCCACTGTATGCTCTCAGTGTCCAGATGGTTGGTAGGCTCGTCGAGCAGCAGCACATCGGGCTCCTTGAGCAGCAGTCGGCAAAGAGCTACCCTGCGTCTTTCTCCGCCCGAAAGGTTGGCTGTAAGCGCATCGGGATCGGGGCATTGCAGCGCATCCATAGCCCTCTCGAGCTTGCTGTCGATGTCCCAGCCGCCGAGGTGCTCTATCTTTTCAGTGAGTTCGCCCTGGCGTTCGATAAGAGCGTTCATCTGGTCGTCATCCATCGGCTCGGCGAACTTCATATTCACTTCTTCGTATTCCCTGAGGGCGTCCATAACTTCCTGTACACCCTCCTGCACAACTTCTTTCACAGTCTTGGAGTCATCGAGCTGCGGCTCCTGCTCCAGATAGCCCACGCTGTAGCCCGGCGCCCAGACCACTTCGCCCTGATATGACTTCTCAAGGCCGGCGATGATTTTCATCAGCGTAGACTTTCCCGCACCGTTCATTCCGACTATGCCGATCTTGGCACCGTAGAAGAACGACAGGTAGATGTCCTTGAGTATGACTTTGTTGTTGTGGGGCAGAATCTTTCCCACCCCGTTCATCGAGAATATTATCTTTTCATCCATATCAGAAAAAAGGTCACTTGCCGAGAAGACTTATGATGATATCTACGCAGCCGTCGATGCCGAAGCGGCTGCTGTTGAGGCAAAGGTCATAGCTGGAGCTGTCGCCCCACTCCTTGAAGGTGTAGTAGTTATAATAAGATGTACGGCGGCGTTCGCCCTGGTCGATATATTTCTCGGCCTCTTTTTCAGAAAGGCCTTTTTTTGCCGCAATCCTTGCTATGCGGTCGCGTTTGTCAGCGTTTATGAATACACTCAGCATACCTTTGCGGTCACGCAGGACATAGTCGGCGCAACGGCCCACAAAGATGCCCGACCCCTCGTCGGCCAGCTGGCGGATGATGTCGCTCTGGGTCTTGAAAAGACCGTCTTCCGATATGGCGCTGTCAAGGGTATACCCCGCATCGATGTAATTGCTGCTGCGCTGGCCGAGGAAGCGGGCGAAACGGCCGGCCGGGGCCGGCTTCTCGTCAGTCTTCTCAAAGACATCCTCACTCAGTCCGCTTTTCTTCGCTGCGATTTCTATAAGCTCCTTGTCATACACCTTTATGCCGAGCCGCTCAGACAGCTTGTGCGCTATCTCAAGGCCGCCGGCACCGATGCTTCTTCCGAGGGTTATCAATATCTGACTTTCCATAGGCTGTTATTCTAAGATGGCCTTTTCGTCACGGCCGAAGGTTTTCATCAATCTGGATATCATCAGCAGAGCTATCAGGGCTGCGACTATGTCAGAAGCCGGCATACTCCACCAAACGCCGTCAGTTCCCCACAGACGGGGGAAGATGATCAGGAAGGGCAGCAGGAAAAGCAGCTGTCTGCTGAGCGACAGGAATATGGCTTTGCGCGCATAACCGATGCTCTGGAAGAAACTGGTCGCCACAATCTGGAAGCCAACTATCGGAAATATCGCCACGATTATCCTGAGGGCGTGGCTCGACAACTCCTTAAGCTCTGCATCCCTGGTAAAGAGGGACACCATAGCGTTGGGAATCAGCTCTCCGACAAGGAAGGCAAGGGTAGTGGTGGCGGTAGCGCATATTATGGTCAGCTTCAGCACTTTCTTCACCCTTGGATAGAGCTTGGCGCCGTAGTTGTAGCCTGCGATGGGCTGCATACCCTGGGTGAAACCCATAATGAGCATTATGAAAAGGAACACTATGCGGTTTACGATGCCATAGGCGCCGATCGCCATATCTCCTCCGTGGAACTGCAGCTGCCGGTTGATCAGGATCACCACGAAACACGAAGCCACGTTCATCAGGAACGGAGCCATACCGATGGACAGTGAGCGTTCAGCAATCTTGAAGTCGAAATGGAACACCTCCCTGCTGAAATGAACGACGTGGTTCTTGTCGGCAAGCATCTTCAGGATCCAGAGCAGGGAAACTATCTGGGCAAGGATGGTTGCTATCGCAGCGCCACGGATGCCCATATCCAGTCCGAAGATGAAGATGGGGTCGAGGACGGTGTTGAGCCCGACCGCCAGCAGGGTGGCCGCCATCGCTTTCTTCGGCAGGCCGCTGGCCCTCACCACTCCGTTCAGGCCGTGGTAGAGATGGGAGATTATATTTCCCGCGAGAATTATGACCATATACTCGCGGGCATAAGAGATGGTGGCATCACTGGCTCCGAAGAAATAGAGTATCGGATCCAGGAAGACCAGTCCCAGGATGGTGACAAGAAGGCCGATGCCTACATTCAGCATCACCACGTTGCCGAGAACCCTGTTGGCCATATAGTAATTCTTCTGGCCAAGAAGCATCGAAATCAGGGTGACGGCTCCTACCCCGACCAGGGTACCGAAGGCGGTTGACAGGTTCATCAGCGGGAAGGTCACGGCAAGGCCGGCTATGGCCATAGGGCCTACCCCCTGCCCGATGAAGATACTGTCGACCATATTGTAAAGGCTCGCCGCTGCCATTGCCACGATGGCCGGCATAGCATACTGCTTCAGCAGTTTGCCCACATTCTCGGTCCCCAGTTCGGTAGGAATCATACAGAGCTGTCAGCAGTTCTATTTGGATTTGGCTGTAAGGGCAGCCAGTGCTATCGAGTTCAGTTTGGTGTCGATGCTGTCGGCACGGCTTGAGAGCACGCAAGGAGCAGCTGCGCCTGCCACGATGGCGGCCTGCTTGACACCCTTCATAAGCTGGGAGTTGCTCTTGTAGAAAACATTTGCACTCTCAATGTTGGGGAAGACAAGGCAGTCGGCGTCACCGGCTACTTCGCTCTTGAGTTTCTTGATGGCCACGGCCTCGGGGCTGAGCGCCACGTCAAGGGCGAGAGGTCCGTCACCGATGCAGCCTTTGATCTGTCCGCGGTCGCACTTCTTGCTGAGGATTGCAGCATCGACGCAAGCCTGCATACCTTCCATCATCTGCTCTGTAGCTGCGATGAATGCAACCTTGGGAGTCTGGATGCCGAAAGCTTTGGCCACGTTCACCAGATATTTGGTGATAGCTTCCTTCTGCTTGAGGTCCGGAGCGGGAATGACGGCCATATCACCGAGTATGATGAATTTGTGGTAATTCGGATTCTGAAGCACGCTTACGTGGCTCAGAACAGCCTTGGGAGGCAGCAGGCCGCGCTCCTTGTTGAGGATGCCGCGCATATATTTGTCAGTACTGCAGAGGCCCTTCATAAGGATGTCGCCTTTGCCTTCACGGATGATGTCGATGGCCTGGGCGATGCTTGCCAGCTCGTCCTTGTTGTCAACAATCTCGAATACGGAAGCATCGATGCCTTCACGGGCGCAGACTTCTTTGATCAGGTCGATGTCTCCCACCAGGGTGGCATCCACTATGCCCAGAGAGCAGGCTTTGTAAGCAGCAGTGACAGTATGGTCGTCGACAGCCCACGCTGCGACTAGTCTTTTTTTAGGTTTCGAGCGCAGAGCCTCGAACATTTGGTCAAAATTGGTAATCATTATGTCAGTCTTTTAATTGTTTTCTTCACTTTGTTCAGCCCTATTCTGCATCTCGGCTAAGATGTTCATCGTGTCGGTGGCGATGACAAGCTCCTCGTTGGTGGTCACGGCCATAACCGTCACTTTTGAATCAGGAGTGCTGAGGACGACATCCTCGCCCCTTGTCCCCTTGTTCTTCTCAAAATCGAACTTGATGCCCAGATTTTCGAGTCCGGTGCAGACGAGTTCGCGCACGCGGTCTGAGTTCTCGCCGATGCCGCCGGTGAACACTATCATATCGACTCCGTTCAGCACGGCGATGTACGCACCTATGTATTTCTTGATGTCGTATGCCAGTTTCTTGAGGGCGAGTCCCGCACGTTTGTAACCGGAATTCTCGGCATCCACGAGGTCGCGGCAGTCAGAAGAGAAGCCGCTCAGGCCCTGAAGACCGCTCTGTTTGTTCACCAGGTTGTTGATGCCTGCTGCGTCAAGGCCTTCCTTCTCCATCAGGAAGGTTACCACGCCTACGTCCAGGTTACCGCTGCGGGTTCCCATAGTGACGCCCTCCACGGGGGTGAATCCCATAGAAGTATCTACCGAACGGCCGCAGTCGATAGCGGTAATCGAGCTTCCGTTGCCGAGGTGGCAGGTGATGATCTTTGATTTGTTGAGGCGCAAGCCGGCGAGTTTGCAGGCTTTCTCTGCAACGTACTTGTGGCTGGTGCCGTGGAAGCCGAAACGGCGGATCTTGTATTTCTCGTAATAAGAATAGTCAAGAGCATACATATATGCATAGTCCGGCATACTCTGGTGGAATGAGGTATCGAACACAGCTACCTGGGGAACGTCAGGCATAAGTTCTGACACAGCCTTTATGCCAGTGAGGTTTGCAGGATTGTGCAGCGGCGCAAGCTCGCAGCACTTCTCAATCTTGTCGATAACATCGGCGTCGACTGCCACGCTCTTGAAGAAATATTCTCCTCCGTGCGCCACGCGATGTCCTACCGCATCAATCTGAGACAGGCTGTACAACACTCCGTATACGGGGTCTGTCAGAATATCGAGAACGCTCTTGATGCCTTCGGTGTGGTTGGCAATCGGCTTCTCTACCTTATAGTCTTCCCTTTCATCGACCTTATGGGTATGGCAGGCATTCATGCTGCCGATGCGCTCGACAAGGCCTTTGGCCAGCAGAGTGCTTTTTGAGGCGCTCATTTTCAGCACCTGGTATTTCAAAGAGGAACTGCCGCAGTTAAGAACAAGAATCTTCATACTTAAAATAGTTTTCATTAATCTTTCAAATGTAACAAAAATAAATGATAACTTTGTCTGCGGAGGACATTGAAATGGGGAAAGGTAGAGACATAATCACATATGCTTTCGCATACATTCTCGGGGACGTGCTTTGGCAAGTCCTTTTTTCTTTCTGTGGCATCCCGGCAGATATCGCGCTGGCTGCCCTGACAGTCGCCGCAGTGTGCTTCTGCATCGCCGTCCTGAGCCGCTCAGGCGCAGCAGCCGCTCCCGCCGGACTGCTGACAGCCTGCTTCGGCATAACAGGAGCCCTGGGGGCTGTGGCCGGTGGCATCCCTCGTGAGGGGATGCTGCTATTCGAGAAGGCTGCAGAGCTGAAGGCCGCTGTCTCCGGACTGCTGGACAGCACCCTGCCCGCCGGCAGCACAGATGAGCTGGCCGTTGCCAAAGCCCTTGCGATAGGAGACAAATCTATGATCAATGCCGCGCTCAAAAGCCGGTACCAGGCCAGCGGAGCGATGCACCTGCTGGCGCTGAGCGGGCTTCACGTAGGAGTCGTATATGCCTTCCTCAACGCTTTTCTTTCCATACTTGGAAACAGTCCCGCAGCCAAGGCTGTAAAAAGGATTGTAATACTGGCAAGCCTGTGGGGGTTCGCGCTTGTTTCCGGCCTGAGCAGTTCCATCTGCCGTGCCGTTACGATGATAACCGTCTACGAAATCTGCGGAGTTCTGAAATCCGACCGCAATATGCTGCGTTCACTGGCAATCAGCGCCCTGCTCATCTGCCTGTTCAATCCTGACGCGCCGTTCGGCATCGGTTTCCAGTTGTCATTCAGCGCCGTGACAGGCATATATTTCCTGTATCCCAGGATCAAGGCTTTGCTCAATTACCGCAGCAGGATCCTTGGGTATATCTGGAATACCCTGGCCCTGTCCATCAGCTGCCAGGCCGCAACTGCCCCTCTGGCATACCTATATTTCGGCAGTTTTCCCAAATATTTTATGGTCACCAACCTGGTGGCAATCCCGCTCAGCTCGGCGGCGATGTGGCTGCTGCCCATAACGATCGCTGCCCGGAACATCCCTTTTATAGGAGTGCCGGGCAGCAAGATTCTTCTTGTAATCTTTCAGACCTTGAATACAGTGGTGAGTATTATTGCTTCGCTATGATTCTGCTGCAGGTCGTTCATTTGCTTTTGTCACATTGATTGTGCGCCCCATATGCTCGGTGCCGTTCAGAGCCTCGATAGCCCTCTCGGCGTCAGCGTCGTCCATCTCCACAAAACCATAACCGCGTGAGCGGCGGGTTTCCTTGTTGATTATGATTCTTGCAGATGAAACTTCTCCAAACGGAGCGAAAAGCTCAATTAAATTTTCTCTTCTTGCCTTGAAACTCAAGCCATAAACGAAAATGGTCATATTTGTCAAACATTAATAGGTTAAAAGTGGTATATCAAAGATAGCACTTTTTAACCTAAAAATGTCACAAAATCGCAATTAAATAACACATTTGTCGCTTCCGTCAAAGCAGTGAGTGCAGATGCAGTTCTTTTCCAGACCTATGGCGGCCACTAAATTTTCGACAGTATTGAACTTGAGAGTATTCATCTTCAGCTGCTTGCGGATGCAGTCCACCATAGCGAAGTACTTGTCGCTTCCGAACATCGCATATTCCTGAAGATGCTTGTCGTGACTGCCTTCAAGTTTTTCGATCACCCTTCGTGAAATAAACTCAAGCGGAGACTTGGACGCCGAGTAATTGAGGAAAGGGCAGGTGAATATGAGCGGAGGGCAGCTGATGCGGATGTGCACCTCGCGGGAACCGTGGCTCTTGAAAGCCTCGACGTTGTCGCGGAGCTGAGTTCCGCGGACTATCGAATCGTCGCAGAATGCCACACTGCGTCCTCTCATTATAGAGTAATTGGGGATGAGTTTCATCTTGGCCACCACATCCCTCATACTCTGGTCGGCGGGCATAAAACTGCGCGGCCAGGTGGGGGTATATTTGACCACTGCGTTGCGGTACGGTATGCCGCGCCCCTGAGCATAGCCTATGGCCATACAGGTGCCTGAATCGGGGATAGAAGACACGATATCGACGGGAGTATCGTCCTGCTTACCCATCAGGGAACCGAGGTTGTAGCGGACATCGTCCACGTTGACTCCCTCGTAAGCGGCAGAAGGATAGCCGTAATAAATCCAGAGGAAAGAGCATATATGAAGCCTGCCGCGGGGCTCAAGGATCTGCTTGAAGCCGTCTGCCGTTATGAGTACCGCCTCTCCGGGGCCGAGTTCATAGCATTTCTCGTAGCCGAGGTTGCAGAAACTGAAATCCTCGTTCGCCACGGCGTAGGCATCTTCTTTCTTTCCTATCACAAGCGGTGTGCGGCCGTTGAAATCTCTTGCCGCTATAATACCTTCCGGAGTCAGGAGCAGGATTGAGCACGACCCATAGACTTTGTGGTGCATATACTCGATTCCTTCGGCAAAGGTCGCACCTTCGGTGATGAGGTGGCAGATCAGCTCGGTGGCATTCGTAGTGCCGTCGCTCATCTCAGTGAAGTTCTTGCCGGAATCCAGCACCTGCTGCTCAAGAGAGTCAATGTTGCTGACTTTTGCGACTGAAACTGCGGCAAACCTGCCCAGATGCGAGTTCATCACTATCGGCTGGGATTCATTGTCGCTGATGACTCCGATTCCGCTGTTGCCGGTGAACTTGTGAAGTTCGGACTCGAATTTAACCCTGAAATATGACTGTTTGAGACTGTGGATGGCACGAACGAACGAACCGTCAGGATTGATGCCTGCCATACCGCCTCTTTTGGTTCCCAGATGTGAATGATAATCAGTGCCGTAGAACAGGTCGGTCACACATCTGTTCTTGGAAATAACTCCGAAAAGGCCCCCCATTGTTTTTAGTTTGTTTTAAATAAGGAAGGCTGCCGAGAGGGCAGCCTTCCTTGATATCGGTATTATTTATTCGCCTTTCAAGAAGCTGTTGTACTTCTCGTAATTAGCCTGATACTCTGCTGATCTGTCCCTGAACCTGTAGTAGATATTCTTCAGATAGTCAGCGATAGCGGTCTTAATCTGTTTGTCTTCAGTCATTGTGAATGACTTCTCGAAAGGATCGATGGCCTTCTCAAGATTAGCGTTGAGTTCTTCAACCATCTTGTTGTATTTGGCATCGTCCATCTCAAGGCTGGCCTTCTCCTGGATTTCAACAGCGCGGTCGTAGTAGAGGATAGCGGTATTGAGGATACCATAGAGATATTTGGGATCCACCTGGCTTGACTTTGCGTAAAGCTCGAGAGCTTTGTCGAAATCGCCGAGTTTCTTGTAGGCGTCACCTTCTACATAATAGAGAGAAGCGTTGTCAGGGTCGTTCTTCTGGGCATTGTGAAGAAGGGTGAACAGCTTGTCAGGCTCAGTGTTGGTCGTGAGATAGTGGTTGATGAGTCCGACGAGGATTGCCTGGCTGTTCGGGAATTTCTCGAAACCGGTCTCGAGGGTCTTCATAGCAGTATCGTCATCACCAGCTGCCTTGTAGAGCTCAGCGAGGTTTGAGAAGACGTTACCGTCGTTGTAGTAACCTTTGTCCATGCAGGCTTTGTAGTTCTCCATTGCCCTGGCACTGTTGCCGGCGATTGAAGCCATAAGACCGGCATTGTAGACACTCATTGAATCGAATCCGTTCAGAATCTTGCCTGCAGTAACCTTGGCTGCTTTCTCAAATTTTGTGCTGGCTTCGGCTGCATTGCCTGCGAGGTACTCGCTGACAGCTTCACCGTAGATATTCTCGTGGATCTTGTTGGCCTTTTCAGCATAAGCTTTGTTTGCTGCAGCCTTGGGATCGAGTGAGTAAGCTTTTTCAAGAGCCTCGAAAGCTTTGTCAAGAGGGTTGTCGACAACAGGTTTGGTAATTATCCAGAAGTCGAGGACGCCGTCCCTGTAATAGAGGTCCTTGTTGTCATAAGATACCACTTCGTAATCAGTTCCCTCAGCGCCTGACTTGTGGCTGATGCCGGTAGCTTTCTGGCCTTTGAGGAACATATTTACATCGTTTGAAGAGCTACCTGCAAGGAGGTTCTGTGTCGGAGCGTCGAATGCTTTTACATAGGCGTCGCTGAGAGCTGTCCAAGTAGCTGCCTTAGCAGCTTTACCTGCATTCTGTGAAGCTGCGATTGCTTTATCCAATGCCTTCTTGGCATCGACAACCGCCTTAACTTCAGATGCGTTGGTGCCTGCACCAAGGGCTGCTGAGATTGAACCGCCACCCTGAGGACCGCCGCCGGGGAAGCCACCGGGGCCGCCGCCGCGCATTCCACCGCCACCCATAGGGGGCTGTGCCATTGTCATCATCGAAATTGAAGATGCAAGAACAAAAAGGAGAATCTTTTTCATTTCAGTGTAGATTAGTTGTTTATTTCTGTTTGTGTTTGCTGATTGTCTGTATTCTGTTCGACGGGGGCTTCTGTGTTTTCGGAATTGACGCTTTCTTCGCTCTTGTTCACTACACAGACTGCTGCGATGCTGTCGTTTTCCCTGATATTGATCAGTTTGACTCCCTGTGTCGCCCTGCCTGCCACCTTGATGTCCGAAACCGCCATCCTTATGGTGATGCCTGACTTGTTGATAATCATCAGGTCGTTGTCGTCGGTCACATCCTTTATGGCTATCAGCGGGCCTGTCTTTTCAGTTATGTTAATGGTCTTTACTCCCTTGCCTCCCCTGTTGGTGATGCGGTAGTCCATTATCCTCGATCTCTTGCCGTATCCGTTCTCGCTGACTACCAGCACCTGCGGCAGGTTTTCTTCCGGTATGTCCCCTTCAACACAAATCATGCCAACGACTTCGTCGCCCTCTGAAAGGCTTATTCCACGCACTCCTGTGGCCGTTCTGCCTATCGCGCGGGCCTTGCTCTCGTGGAAACTGCAGAGGTATCCGTCGCGTCCTGCCAGCTGTACATAATTGTTGCCGTCAGTGAGACGGGCCTCGATCAGAGCGTCCCCTTCGCGGATGTTCACGGCGATGACGCCGTTGGCGCGCGGACGTGAATACGCCTCGAGGGAAGTCTTCTTGATGATGCCGGACTTGGTGGCCAGAATTACATAGTGGCTGTCGACGTATTCCTTGTCGTCAAACGACTTGACGTTGATGTAGGCCTGGACCACATCCTCGGGCTCTATGTTGATGACGTTCTGGATGGCGCGGCCCTTGGAAGCCTTGGTGCCTTCCGGAATCTCGTAGACCTTGAGCCAGTAGCACTTGCCGTTCTTGGTGAAGAACATCATAGTGCTGTGCATATTGGCCACGTATATATGCTCGATAAAGTCTTCTTCGCGGGTGGTGCTGCCCTTGGAACCGATGCCGCCGCGGTTCTGGAGACGGTATTCGGTCAGAGGGGTGCGCTTGATGTAGCCGAGGTGGGAAATCGTGATGACCACGTCCTCGTCAGCGTAGAAGTCCTCGGGATTGAAGTCTTCGGCGCTCGGAGCTATCTCGGTGCGGCGCTCGTCGCCGTACTTGGCGATGAGGTCCTGCATCTCGTCCTTGATAATGCCGTACTGGAGGCTCTCGTCTGCAAGGATTTCCTGCAGGTGGTGGATCAGCGCCTCGAGGTCGTCATACTGAGCCTGGAGCTTGTCCCTTTCGAGTCCTGTCAGCTGGCGCAGACGCATCTCGACGATGGCGTCAGCCTGGGGCTCTGTGAAACCGAACTTCTCCATAAGACCGTCACGGGCTTCCTGCACAGTCTTGGACGCGCGGATGTGCTCGATGATAAGGTCTATGATATCCAGGGCCTTGAGCAGACCTTCGAGGATGTGGGCCTTCTTCTGGGCGGCATCCAGGTCGAAACGGGTCCTGCGGAGCACTACTTCGTGGCGGTGGCGGACGAAATATTTGATGAGGTCCTTGAGGTTGAGCAGCTTCGGGCGGCCGTCCACAAGGGCGATGTTGTTGACTGAGAAACTGGCCTGGAGCTGGGTGTACTTGAAAAGGGTGTTGAGCACCACGTTCGCAACGGCTCCCATCTTCAGCTTGATGACGATGCGCATACCCTTGCGGTCGCTTTCATCGTTGATGTAGGAGATGCCGTCGATCTTCTTGGCCTCGACCAGCTCGGCTATCTTCTCGATCAGTTCCTTTTTATTGATCTGGTAGGGAATCTCGGAAACCACTATGGTCTCACGCCCGCTGTCCGAAACCTCGATGTCGGTCTTGGAACGAACGACTATCCTGCCACGGCCGGTCTCGAAGGCGTCGCGGATGCCTGAAAGGCCCTGGATGATGCCTCCGGTAGGAAAATCGGGACCTTTGACGTGCTGCATCAGGCCTTCGACGGTGATGTCAGGGTCGTCTATATATGCGCAGATGGCGTTGCAGACCTCGGTGAGGTTGTGCGGAGCCATATTTGTCGCCATACCCACCGCAATACCGGCCGCTCCGTTAAGCAAAAGCAACGGGGCCTTTGCGGGCAGGACGGTAGGTTCCTGGAGCGACTCGTCGAAGTTCGGCATAAAGTCGACAGTATCCTTGTCGAGATCCTCGAGCACTTCTTCAGCCAGCTTTTCAAGCTTGGCCTCGGTGTAACGCATAGCTGCGACCGGGTCGCCGTCCACGCTGCCGAAGTTACCCTGTCCGAAAACAAGTGGATATCTCATATTCCACGGCTGCGCGAGGCGGGCCATGGCATCATATACGCTGGAATCACCGTGGGGGTGATACTTACCGAGAACCTCACCGACGATACGGGCTGATTTCTTGGTGCTTCCGCTTGAGCTGACTCCAAGACCCTCCATACCGAACAGAACGCGCCTGTGCACCGGTTTCATACCGTCCCGCACATCGGGCAAGGCTCGTGACACAATCACCGACATAGAGTAGTCTATGTAGGCGCTCTTCATCTCCGACTCGACGCTGATTGGAATCAGGCGCTCAGCAGGTTCTTCTACAATGTTGTTATCTTCAAAATCCATCTAAAACTTCTAGTGAAATATCGGGTAAAGATACGAAAAAAATTGTAAGGGACAAGAAGAATACGCCAACAGATTCTAAGAACTTTCCTACCTTTACGCTATGGATTTCGCAGAAGAATTCGCGGCCTTTTTATCCGCCTCTGAAATCCCCTGTACGATAGAGGGATTGCTCTTCTCCTTCCCGGAGAGGGGGGTTGCCATACGCCTAGTCCCTCTGGAAGGCTTCATCCGCCCTCAGCGGGAGAAAGGGGTCATCTATCTGTATGAAGACCGATGGCGTACCGGTGGAGACTGCCTCAAGGACCGCCTCCTGGCCCATCTCGGCATCTACCGGAAGATATTCGCCCGCAAATGCGAAATAAGGAGGATAGACGCCCCGGCTGCGGCTGCATTCCTGGACCTCCATCACAGTTACGGTTCAGCCAAGGCTAAATATAAATACGGGATGTTCCTGGCAGATGAGCTCGTTGCAGTCTCATTGTTCTCATCCCCGCGCACCATTCCGCGCGATATAGACGGAAGGCAGGTACCATTGCGTTCCTACGAATGGGTCAGGTATGCCAGCCTGTCGGGCAGCCGCATATCCGGAGGAATGAGCCGTATGCTGGCGCATTTCGTGGCAGACACCGCCCCCGATGAGGTTATGACATACGCTGACCTGGAGTGGTCGGAGGGCGACGTATACGCCCGTCTGGGATTCCGTCAGGCCGGGCTGAGGGAAGCGGTCACTTTCTGGGTGGACCCGGACAGTTTCGCCAGGAAAAGGACCCCGGACGGCGGAGGCATAAGGATAAGGAATTTCGGAAGCCTGAAATATTTGAAACAATATAAAGAGGCATAATTATGAAAAGGTACATCATCACATTCGCAGCCATTGCAGTTCTTGCTATCCTGAGTTTAACCCAGGCGCAGGCCCAGCCTGCCGGCCCCTGGGACAGCTCACATCCATTCGTCGTGCGCGACGGCCAGACTCTCTCTCTTGATTTCTACTTCCCCGGGCACTGGCAGCAGTCCAACACACTTCGGCCCTGCATGATCTTCGTTTACGGCGGAGGTTTCGTCGACAATAACCAGAGAGCCGGTTTCTATACAAGGTTCTGCCGTGCGATGGCAGACAACGGATATGTTACTGTCGCAAGCGACTACCGCCTCGGTCTCAAGGATTTTCACGGCGGGAGCATCTTCAAGATGATGGAGCCCGTGAAAAATTCCATCAGTATGGCGACAGAAGACCTCTTCGCCGCCGTGGACTACATTATCCGCAATGCGGAAACCCTGCGCATCGATCCGGACAGGATCGTCATCTGCGGCAGCAGCGCCGGAGCCATCGCCGCCCTCCAGGCCAACTACGAGCTCAGCAACCGCACACCGATGACTGCCGCCATCCCTGACGATTTCCGTTTCGCAGGAGTGATTTCATTCTCCGGCGGAGTCTACTCCACCAAAGGTGCCTGCAAATACACAGTCCACGACCCCGCTCCGACATTCTTCCTCCACGGCGATGCCGACAGGCTTGTTCCTTACAACAAGATACAGCTTTTCCGCACCGCTATGTTCGGCAGCAAGCCCATAGCCGCAGGGTTCAAGGACGCCGGATACCCGTACTGCTTCAAATCGTTCACCAACCATTCACACGAGGTCGCAGGCTTCCAGATGGAGCAGTTCGACGCAGTGATGTGGTTCCTCGAGCACTATGTGGACGATGGAGCGAAATGGCAGATTGATATGGAAGTAGTCAACCTTGACCACAAGATCGGCAAGGTCTACGCCAATCCCCAGCAAGCTTATTCGAGTGGATTCTGATTTTTCGATTTTATTTCGTAAGTTTGTTTCAATATTCCGGAAGTTTGTAAAGAACAAAACCCAAACATATGTTAAACAACAATATCAAAGCTTCTAATTTCAGGTGGGTGATATGCTCAATGCTTTTCCTTGCGACAACGGTCAATTACCTGGACCGTCAGGTGCTGTCACTGACCTATGATGAATTCATCAAGCCAGAATTCCACTGGACTGATGCGAACTACGGTACAATCACCAGCTTCTTCTCTATCTTCTATGCACTCGTCAGCCTCTTCGCCGGCAAGTTCATCGACTGGATGGGAACGAAGAAAGGCTACCTGATCGCCATCGGAGTATGGTCTTTCGGTGCCGTCCTCCACGCCGCCTGCGGCTGGGCCACCACCCTTTTCGTTGACGGTGTCGACAATGTAGCAGCTCTCAGGGCCGTTGAAGCCGGAAGTAACGTAGCACTTGCCATATCGACGGTTTCCGTCTATATGTTCCTGTTCTGTCGAGGCATACTGGCATTAGGTGAGTCCGGAAACTTCCCGGCCGCCATCAAGACCACGGCAGAGTACTTCCCCAAGAAAGACAGGGCTTTCGCCACTTCAATTTTCAACGCCGGTGCTTCTGTAGGTGCTCTCGCAGCTCCTCTGTGCATCCCCGCCCTCGCCAAGAATCTCGGATGGGAAATGGCATTCATCATCATCGGTGCCATCGGTTTCGTATGGATGTTCTTCTGGGCCTGGCTCTACAACAAGCCTGAAAAGAGCAAATATGTGAACGCCGCCGAGCTCGAATATATCCATCAGGATGACGCTGAAGAAAAAGCCGAAGCCGCCAAGGCTGCCGAGAAAGAAGAGAAAACCATTTCTTTCCTGAAGTGCTTCAAATACAAACAGACCTGGAGCTTCATCACCGGTAAGTTCTTCACTGACGGTGTTTGGTGGTTCTTCCTGTTCTGGGCTCCTTCATACTTCGCCAACCAGTTCGGAATCAAAGCTTCAAGCCCTAAAGGCCAGGCTCTTATCTTCACTCTCTACGCCATCGTGACAGTCGTTTCCATCTTCGGTGGATATCTGCCCAAGCTGTTCGTAGAGAAGAAGGGTATGCACCCCTACCCCGGCCGTATGCTTGCTATGCTGATCTTCGCCTTCTTCCCCATCGCTGCGCTCTTCGCGCAGCCTCTCGGACAGCTCAGCCCCTGGTGGCCGGCTATCCTCATCGGTCTGGCAGGTGCAGGACACCAGGCTTGGTCAGCCAACCTGTACTCTACCATCGGTGATATGTTCCCCAAAGGCGCCATCGCATCCATCACCGGCATCGGCACAATGGCCGGCGGTATCGGTTCGATGATCGTCCAGAAAGTTGCAGGTAACCTCTTCACATACGCAGAGAACGCAGGTTCAGCTTTCACCTTCCTTGGTTTTGAAGGCAAACCCGCAGGATACTTCATCATCTTCTGCTACTGCGCCGTCGCCTACCTGGTAGGCTGGATCATAATGAAGAGCCTCGTTCCGAAGTACAAACCCATCGAGGTCTAAGCTTCGCTCAACATCCAAGACTAAATAAGGGTGACTGACATTCTCAGCCACCCTTATTATTATACCCCGTTTGCTTCCCCTTCTCCGGGCACAATGAAGGCCTCTGCCCGGGAAGATATCCTTGGACGGCAGCCGGAGCCATCCAAAGAGCTCTGGCTGGCGGACGGGAGATGTCTTCTCCCGCGCTGCCCGCCTATACTCCGCTGCAGCCGGGTACGACCGGTTCAGAAGATATCCTCGGCGGGGCGAGGAGAGACCGTACAAATCTCCCCGCAGCCCCGCCGGGAGATATCTTCTTCAGCGCACCGCTCTCCGGCTTTCTCGCTGGCACATCTTCCGCTGCTCCTTCTGCCCCACTCCGCTCCGCCAGTCCCTGCTGCCGCCGCGAATCCACGACTTGGGACAAAGTGAATTTTCACGCTCAAAAACAAAGTGCCCCACAGCTCCTGCAGAGCCAGTTCGCACTATCCGTGAAATGCAACTTTCCTAAAATGACCTTTATATGGCCTCCTGGCGGGTCCTATTGTCAAAGCCAACTTTCACGGATTTGTGCCACCCCTCTCAGAGCACCCTGTAGGGGGTCTGCCAAAGATCCGTGGTGGGAAATCCTGCCACGGATTTTCTCAGCACCCCCTGCAGACCCTTACAACGGGCCTTCCAACAATCCGTGAAAGTTGGGTTTCTTCTCATCATTGCACTTTCCCAAAAAAACTTCTGTCCTGCCAAATTTGGATTTGGAACACCCCGTCAAGTATTGTCAATAGCGTGCATTGCGCTTCCCAAAATCCTTTTATATTTGGATCCCGTCAGTCATTAGCGGCTCGGGGCAACACCATGGAGACAGATAGCATTCGTTTGAAGCAAATCGAGGCTGACCTCGGCCTCAACGTGCCTTTTGTAAAGGGGCAGCAGATTCCGGTCAACAATTGCTGGCATTTCAGTACAGATGGAAACGCCGTCGATGCAATGTTCATAGATGAACTGGATTTTTGTGCAGGGATGAACCGAATATATCCTCTGTTTCAAAAGTATGCCATCACGATTCTGGCATTTTCACTAATGGATACCCATGTCCATTTCATCCTGTACGGGCCATTCGATCAATGCAACAGATTCATTCACGACTATGTCAAGCAAACATCCTGGTCGATATCACACAGGCATGGCGACAGGCACAAATTCCGTTCGGTACCAATCAACCACCAGGTTATTGACACCGACCGTTATCTCAAGACGGCTATTTGCTATGTCATCAAAAATGCTCCTGTCAGCGGGATTCCATACAACTCTTACGATTACCCATGGTCAAGTGGAGCCTTGTATTTCAGACATGCCGGTTATTGGACATCCCCCAATTGGTCGTGCGCTGACGTTGCCCCCGGAACCGGCGGACAAGAAAAAATGATTTTCCCGGGAGATTATGTCGATTATCATCTCGTCGAGCGAATCTTCAAGACGCACAGAAGTTTCAACTTTTTCATGTGTGTTTCCAAAGAAAGTGATGTCGAAGAGCGCGGAGGCAGCATTTCTCTCCTCTCGATGCCCATGCAGGAGATGCGTCAGCACAAAACAGAAACTTGCAAAGAACTGTTTGGCGTCAACAGCATCCGCACACTCTCTATGGCTCAACGCCTCCATCTTGCCAGGGTCCTTAAGTCTCGCTATAATTCATCATCGAAACAGCTCGCCCGCCTCTGCGGTCTTGTGTACAAAGAAGTTTGCGACAAGTTATAGCGCCGCCAAGAATCCTGACCGGTTCTTCCATAAAAACAGTATATTTGTACTTAATTCGAATTTAAGTACTGATTATCAACATTTGCGACTATGGGTAACGGTAACAGCAGGTGGCAACAGTTTTTTATCAGCGTTCTGGGTACGGCTATCGGTGTAGCGCTCACTTTCAGCCTGAACGGGCTGAGGGCGAACAACAAGCAGCAGCAAGCTCAGCGGCTCACGGCCATCATGGTGATCCATGATATTGACAACACTATCGACATCCTCAAATCATGGAAGCAGCAGGAAGCCTCGAAGGACACACTGCTGCATTATGCGGTGGACAACAAGGATCATCTGGACAAAGTGTCGGTCGACTCCCTGATTCAAGTGATCAATCTCCTGGTGAATAATAACCGGTCTTTCCGTTTCGATACATCCAAGGAAGAAATTTTCAACAGCGAT
>JAGCZI010000007.1 GCA_017960085.1 Bacteroidales bacterium | reverse complement strand
GCGTTAATTCCGATGCCCTTGAGGTTATCGGCTGCTTCCATCACCCTGGGGTTCTCCTTGCTTCCGCTGCTCATAAAGACAACTTTGTTGGTCTTCTGGAAGCCCTGTGCACCCTGGATGTCCTCGACGCTCATAACACCGCCGCTGAACATACCTACATAGGCGAACATCGTGGGATTTGCAAGGGTGATCCTGCGGGTCTGGCCGCCACCCATTGAAAGGCCGGCCATAGCGCGGTGCTTGGCATCGGCAATAACCCTGTACTCTTTTTCAACCATCGGAATGATGTCGACTAGCAGCACTGTCTGGAATGCATCGGGACCGGCAGCACGCTGTCCGGGCTGAGCAGGCTGTGCAGGCTGGGCGGGGGCATACTGGCCGACCAGATGGATGTTCTGACTCTGGCCGTAATCCATTACTACGATGAACGGAACAGCCTTGCCTTCAGCGATCAGGTTGTCGAGGATCTGGGCGGTATGGCCCTGGGCTGACCAGCCCTGCTCGTTCTCAGCGTTACCGTGCTGGAGATAGAGGACGGGATATTTCTTTTTGGTGTTCTTCTGATATTCTGCGGGCAGATACACATAGCAGTGACGCATACTTTGCGTGGCTTTTGACCAGTAGTATTTCTCTTCGATTGCGCCCTGAGGCACATTCTTTACCTGCCAGATATCCATATCGGCTGAAGGAATCTCTATACCGCTTCCCCAGCGGCCTGCTCCGAAGAAATAGATACTGCCGGGATCAGGAACGGAAGCTCCGTCGACATTGAGCTGATAGTAGTGGAAGCCAACATCCTGAGGGGCAGAGGTGCCGGTCCAGACGCCATTCTCGTCCTTTGTCATCTCATACCTTACGCCACCGATGTCGATCTGGACTGAATTGGCCTGAGGAGCGCGGAGCTGTGCGCGCACGGCTCCTTGGGAGTTTACCATAGGGTACTGATGTCCCAGCTGGTTGGTAACGTTGGGCTTGAAATCATCAACGGCACCCGCGAATGACGGCTGTACGTTGTTTCTTTGCTGAGCTGATGCAGAGAAAGCTGCCAGCAGCATCGCGAAAAGGAAAACTTTTTTCATTGTTTGGATTGTTTGATTAGGGAATCATACTGTTTCCCAAAGTTACCAATTATTGTATATTTGAGCGTTAAATTTGTCATTTATTTCAGGATGAAGCAGGAAGTCAACCCCAAGGATACCAGCCGGGCGCAGGCATTCGAGCTGTGGATGAAATCACCGGTGCCGATGGTGACGCTGATGAAGACGTTTGATGTTACGCATCTTCGCAAAGTTTGCGCCCGGACGGATATGAAGTTCAATATGCTGCTGTGCTGGTGCATCGGCCGTGCAGCCAGCAGGATTGACGAGTTCTATCTGCTGCCCTCGCAGGGCAAACTGTACAGATACGACCGCCTTTGCGTCAACGTTATCGTCAATAACGCAGAGGGCGGCATCAACAACTGCGACATCCCTTACAGCGACGACGTGGAGCAGTTCGCCCGCGACTACGAGACCATAACCCGTAAGTGCGCCGCAGAATGCAGGGACATAAATGACGATGAAGCCAATATCGTAGGTACATCGGCAGTTACGACAACGCAGATCGACTGCATAGTCAATCAATACAGCGGGATTTTCAACAATCCTTTCCTTGCCTGGGGACGTTACCGCAAGGGGTGGTTCAAGACGACACTGCCCATCTCTTTCCAGTTCCACCACGTACAGATGGATGGCAGCCAGGCCACCCGGTTCCTGGAAGAGCTTCAGGAGACGATACTAAGCTGTCAGGTCAGCCGCAAGGGCGTCTAATTCCCCGCGAGTTGCGGCAGTAACGGCAGAGCGGATAGTGACGACGCGCTCGAAAAGAGTGATGTCCTTCATCTGTTCCAGTTCGGCTTTCATAACTTTTGCAGCCATCGGAGCCCAGGTACCGTTCTCGACAAGGGCGATACGGCGGTTGCAGAAGCCTTTGCCCTTGAGGTGATGAAGGAAATCAGACATTAACGGATGGAGGCCTCCTTCATAGGTGGGAGCAGCCAGCACCATTCGGTCATATCTGAAGGCGCCTTCGATGTTCTCGGCAAGGTCGCTGCGGCTCAGGTCGGCGATTTCCAGCTTGACGCCCTTGGCCTCAAGCTTTCCGGCGAGGTATTCTGCAGCTTCGGCAGTGTTGCCGTGCAGCGAAGCGTATGCGATGAACACTCCCTCGGTTTCCGGCCTGTAGGCGCTCCAGGTGTCGTAGAGGCCCACGTAATGTCCCAGATTTTCAGTCAGAATAGGGCCGTGAAGAGGGCAGATGGTGCTGATCTCCAGTCCGGACAGCTTTTTAAGCAGAGCCTGGACCTGGGGGCCGAACTTGCCGACGATGTTGATGTAGTATCGGCGTGCCTCGCAGTCCCAGTCTTCGTCCTCGGTCTTGCACAGAGCTCCGAACTTGCCGAAGGCATCGGCGGAGAAAAGTATCTTCTCAGACTCTTCGTAGGCGACCAGCACGTCGGGCCAGTGAACCATCGGGGCGGCGAAGAAGCGCAGGGTGTGTGCACCGAGATTGAGCTTGTCGCCTTCCTTGACTGTGTCGATGCGGTCTTCGAAGGCCAGGTCGGGGTAGAACTGCTTCATAAACTTCGCGGCGTTTGCTGAGCAGATGCAGCGGCATTTAGGGTAGGTCGCCATCACTCTGGCAATGCTGCCGCTGTGATCGGGCTCTGTGTGGAGCACCACTATGCAGTCCGGAGTCCGGTCGCCGAGTTTCTCATAAAGTTTGGCTTCCCATTCAGCAGCCTTGCGGCTGTCCACTCCATCCATTATGGCCACTCTCTCGTCCAGTATCACATAAGAGTTATAGGCCATTCCTTCGGGGACAATATACTGGCTTTCAAAAAGGTCTATGTCAAGGTCGTCAACGCCGATATACTGCACGCTGCCGTTGCCGATAGTAATATCTTTCATCTCGTTTTAAATAGTTATCGTACAAAAATAATCAAAATTGGCTTCTTCATTTGCTATATTTGCACTAATATGAAAACTAAGATTATGAAAAAGACATATCTGCTGACGGCCATTATCTCTTTGATGGCAGCAGTTCTCTGCGTGAGCTCCTGCTCAGGCAAATATTCAACACTCAAGGTGGTTTCGTACAACATCCGTATGGGAACGGCCAACGACGGCGACAACTCCTGGGATCTGCGGAAGGAAGCTTCAGTAGCGATGATCGAGGAGCAGCAGCCTGACATCTTCGGCCTGCAGGAAGCCTTCGACTTCCAGAGGAAATACCTGGAGGAAAACTGCCCTCAGTACGGGGCCATCGGGGTTGGCAGGGATGACGGAGTGCTGGAAGGAGAGCAGATGTCCATATTCTACAACAAGGAAAAATTCAATTTGAAGGACTGGGGTACATACTGGCTGTCCGACACCCCTGACGAGGTGTCTTTCGGCTGGGATGCTGCCTGCCGCCGCACCGCTACCTGGTGCCTGCTGGAGAGCAAGGACGGCAAGAGGCATTTCTATTACGTCAACACCCATCTGGACCACGTGGGCGCCGATGCCCGCCGCAACGGTCTGGCACTCATAGTTGAAAGAATAGCTAAGATGAACAAGGAGGGCTGGCCTATGGTGCTTACCGGCGACTTCAATGTGCAGCCGGACGATCCCTGCCTGCAGTCTCTGGAAGGAAAGATGCTTTCTGCCCGTGTGACTGCCCGGACTACCGACGACAAAGGCTCCTACAATGCCTGGGGCAAGGAGTCCAAGCCGATCGACTACATCTATTACAGCGGTTTCGCAAATGCGCTGTCGTTCGAGACCCTTGACAGGCAATATGCCGGCAAGCCTTTCATATCCGACCATTACCCTGTAGTTGCCGTCCTCAAATTCTGACGGCTATGCGGATCAGGCTGACAATACTTCTTGCTGCCGTCCTTGCGGTGTCTTGCTCTCAGATCCCTGCAGGGCTGAGGACTGACCTTATGCTGGACACTTCCCTTCCCGGCGGAGCCCTCATCCGCTCTTCGAAACCTTCTTTCTGCTGGACCGTGCCGGGCAAAGAAAGCCTTCAGCAGGCCTATCAGATTATCCTGTCGGATAACGGCGGCGTGATATGGGACAGCGGCTGGGTGGAGAGCAGTCAGTCGGTGTCCGTACCTTATGGCGGGACGCCCCTGGAACCTGCCACTGCTTATAGCTGGAAGGTTCGCGTAAAGACCGACGGAAGCAGCCGCAGCGGCTGGTCGAAGGCCAGACGCTTCACAACCGCCGACAGCCTCAAGGAGTACGAAACTGCGTGGTATCCGCTGGTGCAGGAACGGCAGAAAGCCGTCAGCATCGGTCAGGTAGTGGATTTCGGGCGGGATGCTTTCGGATGGCTTGAACTTACACTCAGGGCTCCTGCGGACGGGGTAGCTACGGTGCACGTAGGGGAGAGGATCGACAACGGAAGGGTGTGGAGACTTCCCGCAGGCTCCAATTCGTCCGTAAGATACGCCAAAATCGACGTTCCCGTGTCGAAAGGTATCCACGTATACCCGGTATACTTCGAGCCCGACAGGCGGAATACAGGCCCTTCAGCGGTAAAGCTTCCGCAGGAGGTCGGGGTCGTAATGCCTTTCCGTTACTGCGAAGTGAGCGGAGCGGAGGTGGTAGATGCCCGCAGGATCGCAGTCAGCTACCCCTTCGACAAGGACGCCGCATCGTTCGAATGCTCCAACGACACTCTCAACCAGATATGGGACCTCTGCCATTATTCAGTCAAGGCTACGTCGTTCGCCGGCATCTATGTCGACGGGGACCGAGAGAGGATTCCATACGAATATGACGCTCTGATAGCACAGTTGTGCCATTATGCCTCCGACAGCGAATACTCGCTGGCCAGAAGGACGATGGAGTTCCTGCTCCGTCAGCCCACCTGGCCCACCGAGTGGATCCTTTACGAAGTGCTGCTGGCCTGGAACGACTATATGTTCACTGCCGACCCGAGGGCCATTGCCGCAAACTGGGACATTTTGAAAGCCCACGGACTCGAGGCGCTGGTGCAGGAGAACGGATTCGTGAGCACCACCAAAGGTCAGAGTGAAGCCTTCCTGCAGTCCATAAACCGCAGCGAAGCCATCCGCGACATCGTCGACTGGCCGCATTCAGGCATCCTCGGCCTGCAGGCAGGACAGGGTGGGGAAGACGACGGCTATGTCTACACTGACTACAACACTGTCGTGAATGCTTTGTACTACAAAGTGCTCTGCACCCTCGGCCAAATGGCTGCCGTGCTCGGCAAGGATGCCGAAGCCGCTGCTTTCGAAGCCAGGGCCGCCGAATTCAGCAAGGCATTCAACGAGACATTCTTCGACAGCCAGAGAGGCGTATATGTCGACGGCATCGGCACTGACCACGCTTCTCTACACAGCAATATGATGCCGGTGTACTGCGGACTAGTGAGTCCTGACAATTTGCCTTCAGTGGCTGAGTTCATCCAGTCCAGAGGCCTTCGCTGCAGCATTTTCGGAGCGCAGGTGCTGATGGATGCGGTATATGCCGCAGGTTTGGAGGACTATGGGCTGAGCCTGCTGACATCCGGAGACATCCGCAGCTGGTACAACACCATCAGGACCGGCTCAACCATCACCATCGAAGCCTGGGATGACAGCTTCAAGCCCAATCAGGACTGGAACCACATCGCCGGCGCTGCCCCCGGCAACATCATACCGTTCCGGCTGATGGGAGTGACTCCGATCGAGCCCGGCTTCGCCAAAGTAAGGATAGAGCCTCACACCGGCGCTCTGGCATACGCCAGGATGAAACTGCCTACTATAAGGGGTACGATTGAGATGGATGTCGAATCTTCCGGCAGCGGAAAGACCTTGACTGTCACCATACCCGCCAATATGGAGGCGGAGATATGCATCCCGGGCGGGGAAGTGCGCCAGGCCGGCCCCGGAACCCACAAATTCAGCTATTGAAAATGAGAAAAGCATCTCTGTTTCTCGCGATAATCCTTCTGGCAGTCCTGTCTTCCTGCAGGAACGGCGGCAAGGCCGCCCAGGACAGCGGTGTGCTCAAGGTAGACAGCGTCTATTACGCACACGGATTTACCATCAAATACTACAAGGACTGCAAGGTAGTCAGCATCCGTGACCCGTGGGACACCCTCAGAATCCGGAAAAACTACGTCCTTGTGGACAAGGAACGCCATTCGGCCAGGATTCCGGCCGGCATCCCCGAGGAAGTCAGGGACAATGCCGTCGTCATCCCGGTACCGGTCGACAGGGCGGTAATATACACCTCAGTACACTCGGCGATGGCTGAGCAGCTGGGCTGCATTGACCGCATCTGCGGAATATGCGAGCCGGAATACATCATATCCCCTGAAATCCTCTCGAGAGTGGCCGACGGCCGCATAGCCGACCTTGGAATGTCGACGTCGCCCAATATAGAGAAGATAATCGATATGGACACCGAGGTTATAATAGCGTCTCCCTTCGAAAACAGCGGCTACGGCAATGCTGAGAAGATAGGCGTTCCAATAGTGGAGGCCGCGGATTATATGGAGGGACATCCTCTTGGCCGCACCGAATGGGTCCGTTTCTACGGCCTGCTGTTCGGCTGCCGCGACCGTGCCGATTCGCTGTTTTTCGAAACGTGCAGCAAGTATGACCGTCTCAAGTCACTGGTTGCGGATATCCCTCAGGAAGACAAGCCCACAGTGATTATGGAACGCAAGTATGGAGCCCTGTGGGGCGTTCCGGGAGCAGGCAGCTATGTGGCGCTGTTCCACTCAGATGCCGGAGCAAACTATATCTTCAGCGACCTGCCCGGAACCAGCAGCGTCCAGCTGTCGTTTGAAGAAGTGTTCGAGCGGGCTGCAGACGTTGATTTCTGGCTGCTGAAATACGGCACGAAGAAGCCCTACACATATTCCGACCTGCGCAGCGAATATAAACCGTATTCAAACTTCGCAGCATTCAGGAATCATAGGATATACACCTGCAACACTTTGGTTACCACTTACTACGATGACATTACTATCCATCCGGACCAGATTCTTGCAGACCTGATATACATCTACCATCCCGACGTTCTGCCGGGCCATCAGCCAAAATATTACTTCCCGATGGCAGAATGAGAGCTGCATTTTTATATTTTTGCACTCCAAACTCGAAAGGTTATTTATTTTTAAACAACTATAAAATGATCAGAAGATTCTTTTTTGCCGCAGCGCTGTGCCTTGGTTTAGCTGCGGCCGCATCAGCCCAGCAGATGCCCCAGATTCCGACCGACCCCCAGGTACGTATCGGTAAACTGGACAATGGGCTGACCTATTACATCCGCCACAACGAAGAGCCAAAGGACCAGGCGCATTTCTACATCGCCCAGAAGGTCGGTTCCATCCTCGAGGAGGAGAACCAGCGCGGTCTTGCACACTTCCTGGAGCATATGTGCTTCAACGGAACGGAGCATTTTCCCGGCAACGGAGTCATCAAGTATCTGGAATCTATCGGAGTCAAGTTCGGAGCTGACCTGAACGCCTACACTTCGATCGACGAGACTGTCTATAATATCGACAACGTGCCCGTAACAGTGCCAGGAGCCATCGACTCCTGCCTGTGGATACTCCACGATTGGGCTGACGGCCTGCTTCTCGAAGGCGACGACATCGACAAGGAGAGAGGCGTCATCCACGAGGAGTGGCGCAGCCGCCAGAACGCACAGATGCGTATGTACGAGCAGATCCTTCCCAAGGTATACCCCAACAACAAGTATGGACACCGTATGCCCATCGGCCTGATGGAGATCGTGGACAATTTCCCGTACCAGGCCCTTCGCGACTACTATGAGAAATGGTACCGTCCCGACCAGCAGGGTATCGTCGTAGTCGGTGACATCGACGTGGACCAGATCGAGGCCAAGATCAAGGACATCTTCGGCACCATCGCCACTCCGGTGAATCCGGCTGAACGCTACTATGTTCCGGTTGAGAACAATGCCGAGCCTATCATCGCTATAGCCAAGGACAAGGAGCAGCCGTATTCAATGGCTTACATCTTCAAGAAACACGAGCCCATCCCCGCCGAAATGAAGAACAGTCTTACCTATCTGGTGATGGACTATGCCTTCAGCCTGGCCGACATTATGGTCAGCCAGAGGCTTGACGAACTGATGATGCAGCCCGAACCGCCTTTTATGCAGGCTGCCATCCAGGACGACGACTATTTCCTGTCAAAGACCGAAGGCGCTTACACCGGCATCGTGATTACTTCTGACAAGGATCTTGACAAAGGCATTTCAACCATCTACCGCGAGATGCTCCGTGTCGCCCGCAATGGTTTCACCGCTTCTGAGTATGAACGTGCAAAACAGGAATATCTCACCCAGCTGGAGAATGCTTACAACGAGCGTCAGAAAACCAAGAGCATCAACTACTGCAGCGAGTATGTACGCCATTTCATCGACAATGAGCCTATTCCCGGCATAGAGAATGAGTTCGCACTCATCAACCAGCTTGCTCCGAGCGTTCCGGTCGAGGCCGTCAACCAGCTCGTAGCCCAGCTGATGGGAGAGGAGGGCAACCTCGTCGTGGTATGTATGCTTCCTGACAAGGAAGGTCTTCACACTCCCACCGAACAGGAGATAGCAAAGATTCTTGCAGATGTAGAGGCCGAAGACATCGCTCCTTACGAGGACAAAGTCTCTGACGAACCTCTGATTGCCAATCCTCCTGTTGGCGGCAGCATCGTCAAGAGCGAACCTTCCAAATTCGGTTACACCAAATACACTCTGTCCAACGGTGTCGGTTTCTATGTTAAACCCACTGATTTCAAGGCAGACCAGATTCAGATGCGCGCCTTCAGCCACGGCGGAATGTCGCTCTATCCTGAGTCTGACATCATAAACCTGACGGCAGCTGACGAAGTCTTCGGTGTCGGAGGACTTGGCAATTTCAGCGCAACAGACCTTACCAAAGCACTCGCAGGCAAGCAGGTCAGCGTCAATGCACATATTTCCAACCTCGGTGAATCTCTCTCAGGAAGCACTACTCCGAAAGATTTCGAGACTATGATGCAGCTCGTTTACCTGTGCTTCACCGACCGTCGCGAAGACAATGATGCCTTCCTTTCATACAAGAACCGCCTGTACTCATCCCTGGTCAATCAGGAGATGCAGCCTATGTCCGCTCTCCAGGACAGTTTGACCAAAGTACTCTACAACGGTCATCCCCGTGCCCACAGGCTTAAAGCGGCCGATGTCGACAAGATCGACTATGCCCGCATTATGCAGATTGCCCGCGAACGTTTCGCGAACGCAGCAGACTTCAATTTCGTATTCACAGGAAACTTCGACGAGCAGACGATGCTTCCGCTCGTTGCTCAGTATCTCGGTGCTCTGCCGACTGCCAGCCAGCGCGAGAAATACGTTGACAACAAGCTGGATATTGTCAAGGGACGCAAAAACAACGTCTTCAGCAAGAAGATGGAAACCCCGATGGCAACAGTCGTAATGCTGGCTTCCGGCAAGGCCAAATACAATCTCAAGAACCAGCTGGCAGTTGATATCGCCGGTCAGGCCCTCGACATTATCTTCACTGAGGAGATAAGGGAGAAGGAGGGAGGCACCTACGGCGTACAGGTAGTCACCGAATTCTCAGACAAGCCGAAGCCGACTGAAATACTCGAGATTGTCTATCAGACAGATCCTGACAAGCACAATGCCCTGAATGCCCGCATCCTTGAAATCGTGGACGAGTTCTGCAAGACCGGTCCGAGCGAGGTAGTTCTCTCAAAGGTGAAGGAATATCTTCTCAAGAACTATGTCGAAAACCAGAGGAACAACGCCTACTTCAGCGCAGTGCTCCAAGAATACATCGAGTCCGGTATTGACGACGACACCCAATACAGGCAGACAGTCGAAAGCATCACTTCCGCTGACGTTGCCAAAGCTGTGAAGAAGCTCCTCAAACAGGGTAATTTCAAGACTGTAGTAATGGAAGGCTACACTGAGTAGCATTTGCAATATGTCAACTTACAT
>JAGCZI010000057.1 GCA_017960085.1 Bacteroidales bacterium | reverse complement strand
GTTCTCGGTGATAATCTCTGTGACGGGCAGGACGGTGACTTTGCCGCCGGAAGTATAGGCGGCCTGGGTGACTTCACGGCCGGTGACAGCCTTCTCGATCAGCAGAGTGTCGCTCTCCTTGAAGGCAGCCTCTATGGCAGCCGGCATCTCGGACACCTTCTTGACCTTGGTGACGCCGAAACTGCTGCCGCCGTCAGAAGGCTTCACGAAAACCGGGAGCGAAAGCTTGCCCACGATGGTGTCCACATCATAAGCCTCTCCCTTGTGCAGGAAGACATCTTCTGCCATCTTCACTCCTGTGTCGCGCAGGAAGGTCTTGCAGGAATACTTGTTGAACGCCACGGTGCACACGAACGACGAGCAAGTCGTCACGGGCACTCCCATCATCTCGAAATAGCCCTGAAGCAGGCCATTCTCACCGGGGATGCCGTGAATCATTATGCAGGCCACGTCGAAGCGGATGCCGTTGCACGAGAAAGTGCCTTTGTCCACGGCGCCGAGCACCCTCATCTGGTCGCTGTCCTCGCTCTCCCACTCTATGAGGAGCCAGTTGTCGGAATTGAACAGTATGTGGTAGACCTCGTATTTTTCCCTGTCAATCGAAGCTGCGGCATAACGGCCGCTAAGTATTGAAATATCTCTTTCGGAAGAAGTTCCTCCGTAAATAACCGCTACTCTCTTTTTCATTGTCTAATTAAAGAAATCATCCTCTGCGTTAGTTTCCCCTCCGCCGGCCGTCAGGTCGTCGTCACCGCCGGTGCAGGCAAGGCTCATATTCCAGCCTACAGGCGGCACGAAGCTCTCACCGTTGCGGATGCCTATGGTCGGGTCCGCGAGCACCTTGTTCATAAAGATACCCCAGATGGGCAGGGCCATATAGGAACCTCCGCCGTAGGCCAGACTCTCGAAGTGAACCTGACGGTCCTCAGCTCCGACCCACACTCCTGCGGTAAGTTTCGGGATATATCCGATGAACCAACCGTCACTCTGGTCATTGGTGGTTCCGGTCTTGCCGGCAGCACCCTCGATACCGTATTTCCAGCGCAGGCGGCTGGCCGTACCTTCGTTGACGACACCCTGCATAAGGTTAACCATCAGATATGCCGTAGGGTCGCTGATGGCCTCGCGCTTGCGGGTGGTGAAGTTGGCCAGCAGGTTGCCGGAATTGTCTTCGATGCGCTCCACGAAATACGAGTTGATGAACACACCTCGTGAAGGGTAGGTATTGTAGGCCGAAACCATCTCCATCACCGACATATCGCAGCTGCCCACGCAGAGCGAATAGACAGGGTCGATGAAACTGCTGATGCCGAGCTTGCGGCACATATCGACCATAGCCTCGGGGCCGAACTGCTTCATAAGGTAGGCGGAGATATTGTTGGAGCTGTGGGTAAGGCCCCATTTGAGGGTCACCGTATTGCCTATGTATTCGTTCTTGTCGGTGCTCTTGGGAGTCCAGACGGTACCGTCGGCGAGCACGAAGCTGTAAGGGATGTTCACCACCTTGTTGCAGGGGGTGTAGCCCTCCTGCATCGCAAGAGTATAGAGGAAAGGCTTGATGGTGGAACCGACCTGGCGGTATCCCTGGCCGGCGTTGTCATATTTGAAGTATCTGTAGTCCGGACCTCCGACATAAGCCTTGACCTTGCCGGTGTTCGGCTCAACCGCCACGAAGGCGGCACGCAGGAACGACTTGTAATACTTGATGGAGTCGTTGGGCGTCATCACGGTGTCCACATAGCCGTTCTTGTTCCAGGAGAACACCCTCATCTTCGTGGGCTCGTCGAAGGTCTTCATAATGTCGCTGTCGGACATTCCGGCCTTCTTCAGGCTGGTGTAGCGGTCGCTCCAGCGGCGGCCCTGCTGCATCAGGCGCTCCACGGTGGCCTGGTCGACGCTGTTGGAGAACGGTTTGTTGCGCTTCGACTTGAGGTCGGTGAACAGCAGCGGCTGCAGGTCGCTTCCGAGATGCTCCTTGATGGCATCCTCGGCATATTTCTGCATACGCGAATCAATGGTGGTGTAGATGCGCAGACCGTCCTTGTCGAGGTTGTAGCGGCTTCCGTCGGGCTTGGTGTTCTTGTTGAGCCAGCCGTAGAGAGGGTCCTCGACCCAGCGGGTCGAATCCCTGCGGTAATCCTCTATCTGGGTGTATGAAGAGCGCTTGGGCTTTTCGGCATTCATCGTCTTGCGCAGCATATCCCTGAAATATGAACCCAGGCCGGCGTTGTGGTCCTGACGCTGGTAAGAGAGGACTATGGGCAGGGCGCTGACGGAGTCACACTCAGCCTTGCTGATATATCCGTATTTCTGCATCTGGCGCAGGACGTGGTTGCGGCGCTCCATTGACTGCTCGGGATTGACTGCAGGGTTGTACCGGGTCGGCTTGTTGACGATGCCCACCAGGCAGGCGCTCTCCTCGAGCAGCAGGTCGCCGGTCTTCTTGTCGAAATAGGTACGCGCCGCGGTGTTGATGCCGTAGGCCTCGCTGCCGAAGAACACGGCGTTGAGATACATCGTGATTATCTCGTCCTTGGTGTAGTTGCGCTCGAGCTTGACTGCGGTGATCCACTCTTTGAGCTTGTTCTTTATCAGTTTGAGGTATTTCGCACCGGGGAAGCGGGATTCCGACGTCTCGCGGGGGAAAAGCGTCTTGGCGAGCTGCTGGGTGATGGTACTGCCGCCGCCCTGGCTGGTATTGCGCATCAGGATGGTCTTGACGGCGACGCGGCCCAGGGAGCGGAAGTCGATGCCGGAGTGCTTGCGGAAGCGCGCGTCCTCAGTGGCTATCGCTGCGTCTACGAGGGACTTCGGCAGCTCCTCGAACGAAACGTACGAACGGTTTTCTATATGGTAGGTATTGAACACTTCACCGTCACAGCTGATGAGCTGGGTGGCGAGATTGCTCTTTGGATTCTCCAGTTCTTCAAACGAAGGCAGGTCTGCGAAAGCTGCTACGAAAAGCAGGCATAGCAGCAACAGCAAGAAGGGCGCTGTGAGCAGGATCCACCAGCATTTGACTATTTTTTTCTTGGTCTCAAGCTTCATTTCGGAATAGGTTTGAAACGCGAATTTAGCAATTAAATTTGGATTATACCTCTATTTATATTTTACTTTGCGCTTCCTAAAAAATCGTTATTATGGGAGAGAATCTTGTCATCGTCGAGTCACCCGCCAAAGCCAAGACAATCGAAAAATTCCTTGGCAAGGGCTATACCGTAAAATCCAGCTTCGGTCATATCCGCGACCTCTCTAAGCAGAAGCTCGGAGTCGACACGGAGCACGGTTTCATACCGCATTACGAAATCGCCCCCGACAAGAAAAAACTGGTTGCAGACCTCAGGAAAGCAGCCTCGGACGCCTCTATGGTATGGCTCGCATCCGATGAGGACCGCGAAGGGGAAGCTATCGCCTGGCACCTTTTCGAGACCCTGGAGCTTGACAATGCCAAGACCCGCCGCATCGCGTTCCACGAAATCACTAAGAACGCCATCCTGGAAGCCATCGAGACTCCCCGCGGCATAGATATGAACCTTGTCAACGCCCAGCAGGCCCGCCGCATCCTCGACCGCCTGGTAGGATTCGAACTCTCCCCCATCCTGTGGAAGAAGGTGCAGCCCAAGCTTTCCGCCGGCCGCGTACAGTCAGTCGCAGTAAGGCTGATCGTGGACAAGGAGAGGGAGATCTCCGCCTTCAAGGCAAGCTCGTTCTACAAGGTCGAGGGCACATTCGTCCCCGCCGGCCTCAAGAACAAGATCAAAGGCAGCGTCGACAAGAAATTCACAAATGAGAAAGAAGCTGTCGCATTCCTCGAGAGCTGCAAGAATGCCGAATTCTCAGTCGCATCCATCGACAAGAAGGAGCTCACCCGCACCCCGGCCGCTCCGTTCACGACTTCCCTCCTCCAGCAGGAGGCGTCCCGCAAGCTCGGCTTCTCTGTAAGCCAGACGATGACGATCGCCCAGAGGCTCTACGAAGCCGGTCTTATCACCTATATGCGTACCGACTCCGTCAACCTGTCTTCGCTCGCCATCAATGCCGCCAAGGCATTCATCGTCAGCGAATACGGCGAGTCATACTCAAAGCCCCGCAAATACAAGACCCGCACGAAAGGCGCCCAGGAGGCCCACGAGGCCATCCGCCCCACTTATATACAGAACGTCACCATCGAAGGCAACACCAACGAGAAGAAGCTCTACAACCTCATCTGGAAGCGCACCATCGCCAGCCAGATGGCCGATGCCGTAGTCGAGAAGACGACCGTCGACATCAAGGCGCACGGAGTCAGCGAGCCTTTCGTGGCTGAAGCCGAGAAAGTGATCTTCGACGGATTCCTGAAAGTTTACATCGAAGGCACCGATGACGAAGAGACTACCGAGGAGCTCACCCTTATGCCTTCAATCTCCAAAGGCCAGAAGATGGACCGCAAGGAAATCGACGCAGTGGAGCGCTTCACGCCCAAGCCCTCACGCTACACCGAGGCCAGTCTGGTCAAGAAGCTCGAAGAGCTGGGAATCGGCCGCCCGTCAACCTACGCCCCGACCATTTCGACCATTATGAAGCGCGGTTATGTGGCCAAGGGCGACAGCAAGGGAGAAGCCCGCAATTACAACATATATGTGCTGAAGGGTGACAGCATCACCAGCCAGACCAAGTCGGAGACCGTCGGCAAGGAGAAAGGCAAGTTGTTCGCAGAGAACATCGGAATCGTAGTGACCGACTACCTCGACGCCAACTTCCAGTCTATTATGGACTACGGCTTCACAGCCCAGGTAGAGCAGGATTTCGACGACATAGCCAACGGCAAGAGGGTATGGAACGAAGTCATCAGCGATTTCTACTCTGACTTCCACAACACCGTCGAAGAGAAGCTCAACGACCGCACCCACACACACGCTGAGCGCCGTCTCGGCATCGACCCCTCAAGCGGCAAGATGCTCATCGCCCGTATGGGACGCTTCGGCCCGCTGGTTCAGAAAGGCGAGAACGACGACCCCGACAAGCAGTTCGCAAGCCTCAAGAAAGGCCAGCTGATCGAGAACATCACCATCGAAGAGGCTGCCAAGCTGTTTGAGCTGCCCCGCACTGTCGGTACTTACGAAGGCAAGCCCGTCACCGTCGCAGTGGGACGTTTCGGTCCCTACATCAAATTCGGCTCAGAGTTCGTGTCTGTCGGCAAGAACTACGACCCGATGCTGATTACCGAAAAAGAAGCCGCAGCCCTGATCGAAGACCACAGGCAGAAGGAGCTTAAGAAGCACATCGCCAGCTTCGGGGACATCGAGGTGCTCAACGGACGTTTCGGCCCTTACATCAAGCAGGGCAGGAACAATTACAAGATTCCGAAAGGCACAGCTCCCGAATCGCTTGACGAAGCAGCCTGCAGAGCCATTATCGAAAAAGCCAACAAATCCGCCAAATAAACATACATCATATGATCTCTCACCAGCTTGACCTGACAGACAGAAGGATTCTTTCATTCCTGATCAAGAACGCCAGACTTCCCTACCTCGAAATCGCCCGCGAATGCGGCATTTCCGGCGCAGCCATCCACCAGCGCGTGCACAAGATGGAGCAGATGGGCATCATCACCGGCTCCAGACTTCTCGTCAAGCCGCAGGCCCTGGGTCTGAACGTATGCGCCTTCATCGGCGTGAGCCTCTCCCGGGCAAACGCCTATTCGCAAGTCATCGACACCCTCAAGAACATCCCTGAGATCGTTGAGTGCCATTTCATCACGGGCAACCACGCCCTGATGCTCAAAATCTACTGCAAGGACAACGACCACCTGATGCACGTGCTCATCGACACCATCCAGAACATCGACGGCGTCGAGCGCACAGAGACCTGGATATCCCTCGAAGAAACTATCGAGAGGCAGGTTTCGATCGACGACACTTCGTCATACTCAAGGACTAAGAGCGCCTCTGCAAAGAAAGAAAACCGCAAGAAGGCATCAAAGTAACGCTTCTGCGATCCTGAGGTCGTCCGGAGTTGTAATCTTGATATTATATCGCAGGCCTTCCACCGTCTTCACGGGGAAGCCAGCCTTCTGCACCACGGTCAAATCGTCGGTGAAGGAAGTGTCGTAAGACTGCCCGTAAGCCTTACGGAGTATTTCCGAACGGAAGACCTGAGGCGTCTGGACAGCCACGAAGCGGGACCTGTCGGCGGGCACCGTCCCGTCCCCTGCAATCTCCCGTATACTCTCCACCAAAGGCACCACGGGCGCCACCGCACCGCATCTGTCAGCCTCCTCGAAAAGGCCTTCCAGGAATTCGGTCGTCACGAAGGGCCGCACCCCGTCGTGGACGGCGACAAGGGCCCCGTCGGGGACATATTCAAGAGCGTTCTTGACGGAATGGAAACGGGTGAAGCCGCCGGTAGGCAGAGTGTATCTTTCCAGAAAGGCGGTGCGGCGGCAATAGTTCTTCCAATAATCTTTGTATTCGTCTGACAGAACCACGATTATCTCCACAGCCGGACTCATCGCAAGGAACCTTTCGATGGTGTGGCGCAATATCGGTTTCCCGGCGATTTCAATAAATTGCTTGGGTATTTTTGAATTCATCCTCGCACCCGATCCTGCAGCTACGATAACGGCGTATCTTTTTCTGTCCATATTGTCAATAACTTGTATACAAAGTTAACTTTTAATTAGCCATTATTCACTACTTTTGCGTGATTAAGCTAAAACCATGACACCAGAATTGAAAAAAATCTCATCTGCACTCATTTCCGTGTTTTACAAGGACGGCATCGAAGAGATCGCCGACATCCTCGCCAGCAAAGGTGTAGCCTTGTATTCCACCGGAGGAACCTACGATTTTCTGGCCTCCAAAGGCTATGAAGTGACCAAAGTCGAGGACGTCACCGGCTACCCTTCAATCCTCGGCGGAAGGGTCAAGACCCTCCATCCCAAAATTTTCGGCGGCATCCTCGCAAGACGCGAAAACCCCTCCGACCTGGAGCAGATGCAGCAATATGAAATACCCGCGCTCGACCTCGTCATCGTCGACCTCTATCCCTTCGAGGAATATGTCGCCAAGGGCGCTACCCATCAGGAAATCATCGAAAAGATAGATATCGGCGGCATCAGCCTCATCCGCGCCGCTGCAAAGAACTACAAAGACGTAGTCATCGTGCCCTGCAAGGACTGCTACGGCAAGCTGGCCAGCCTCCTCAAGGAGAAAGACGGCTGCACGAGCGAGGAAGACAGGCTTTCATTCGCCAAATACGCTTTCTCTGTGAGCAGTTCTTACGACACTGCCATCTTCAACTACCTCAACCGCGACGGCGAGGTGGATATGTTCGCCCGCAGCTACAACACATCCACCTCTCTGCGCTACGGCGAGAACCCTCACCAGAACGCAGCCTTCTACGGCGATGCATCCACCCTTCCCGAGCAGCTGCACGGCAAGGAGATCTCATACAACAACCTGCTTGACATCGAAGCCGCCATCGAGCTTATCTCGGACTTCAGCGAGCCTACGGTAGCCATCATCAAGCACAACAACGCCTGCGGCTGCGCCACCAGGCCCACAGTCCTCGAAGCCTGGAAAGACGCCCTTGCCGGCGACCCTGTTTCAGCATTCGGAGGCATCATCATCTCCAACGTGCCTGTCGACAGCTCAGCCGCCGAGGAGATCAACAAGATCTTCTTCGAAGTCATCATCGCCCCGGACTATGCTCCCGAGGCTCTCGAGATTCTCAAACAGAAGAAAAACCGCATAATAATGGTCAGCCGCAACGCTGCCCCGTCTGCCGTCAAGTTCCGTTCTATGCTGGGCGGAGCCCTCGTGCAGCAGAGGGACACCAAGACCGAGACCCCGGCCGACCTCAAGCCTGTCACCAAGGCCGTTCCTACAGACGCCCAGGTTGCCGACCTGCTTTTCGCCAACAAGCTCGTCAAGCACTCTAAGTCCAATTCGATCGTGCTTGCCAAAGACGGTATGCTGCTCGCCAGCGGCGTAGGCCAGACTTCAAGGGTTGACGCCCTCAGGCAGGCCATCGCCAAGGCCCTCAGCTTCGGCTTCGACCTAAAGGGCGCCGTTATGGCTTCTGACGCCTTCTTCCCCTTCCCTGACTGCGTCGAAATCGCCGACCAGGCAGGCATCACCGCTGTCATCCATCCGGGCGGCAGCATCCGTGACCAGGAAAGCGTAGACTACTGCGACAAGCATAACATTGCTATGGTAATCACCGGATTCAGACACTTCAAACACTAGAAATCAATATTATTAATCGATATGGCATTCTCGTTTCTAACCCAAGAACTTGCAATCGACCTCGGTACCGCCAACATCGTCATTTTTATGAACGACAAGAAGGTGATAGACGAGCCTTCCATCGTAGCGATAGACATCCCCACCAATAAACCTATCGCCGTCGGAACCCAGGCCAAGCTGATGCACGAACGCACAAACCCGACCATCCGCACCGTCAGGCCCCTCAGGGACGGCGTAATCGCCGACTTCGAGGCTGCAGAGCTGATGCTGCGAGAGTTCATCAAGATGATCAACCGCAAACGCACTCTCTTCGCCCCGAACCTCAAGATTGTCGTCAGCATCCCCAAAGGCAGTACTGAAGTGGAGATCAGAGCCGTGCGCGACTCCTGCGAACACGCCGGAGGCCGTGACGTCTATATGATGTTCGAGCCTATGGCCGCAGCGCTTGGTATCGGACTGGACGTAACCGCTCCTTCCGGCAATATGGTAGTCGACATCGGAGGCGGCACCACCGAAGTGGCAGTCATCTCCCTTGGCGGCATCGTAGCCAGCGAGAGCATCCGCACTGCAGGTGACGTCTTCACCAGCGACATCCAGCAGTATATGCGCCAGCAGCACAACATCCGTGTCGGAGAGATCACAGCCGAGGACATCAAGATCAAGATCGGCGCAGCCATATCAGAACTTGACGAGACTCCGGATCCCTACATCGTTAACGGTCCCAACCTGATGACAGCCCACCCCGTAGAAGCTGAAGTCACCTCACAGGAAATCGCCCACTGCCTCGACAAGTCGCTCGTGAGACTGGAGACAGCCATCCTCACAGTGCTTGAAAAGACTCCGCCCGAGCTTTACGCCGACATCGTCCACAAGGGAATCTTCCTGACCGGCGGCGGCGCCCTGCTCAAGGGTCTCGACCAGAGGCTTGCCAGAAAGATCAACATCCCGTTCCACGTGTCAGAAGACCCGCTCCGCGCTGTGGCCCGCGGCACGTGCCAGGCTCTCAAGAACACTTCAACATATAAATTCCTGTTCAGGTAATGACAGGTCGCCCCGCCCTTGTACGCATCGCAATAAATATCGTGGTATTCATTGCACTGGAAGTGCTGTGCCTTATGATGATTGCAGGCAACAGCGTCGTGCAGCGGTACAAGATCCTCGGGGCCATACGTGAAGGCCAGGCTGCCCTGTGGCAGAGAACCAGCGAGATAGGCTCCTACTTTTCACTCAAGAAAGACAACCGGCTTCTGGTGCAGGAGAATGTCGACCTGCAGCGCCAGCTGAACGCCTACAAGGCCCTGGCCGTAATGCAGGACTCGACTGACCTGCATCCGTCAGGCCTTTACTCATATATGTCGGCCGACATCGTAAAGAGCACCCGCGGCAAGCAGCATAACTATATGCTCATCGACAAGGGCTCCCGGGCCGACGTATCAGAAGGTATGGGCGTAGTCACTGCGAACGGAGTCGTGGGCGTGATAGATGCGGTGAGCGACAATTACTCATACGTAATCTCCTTCCTGAACACGGAGCAGTCCGTGAGCGCACGGCTGACAAAGAGCGACCACTTCGGCCTGCTGCGCTGGGAAGGCGTCAACCCCCACAAAGCCACTCTGACGGAAATATCCCTCAACTGCGGAGCCGCCGTCGGCGACAGTGTGGCGACCAGCGGACACTCCAGCATCTTCCCCGCCGACATCCCTATCGGAGTCATCAGCAAGATTAAGCCTGTCAGCGGCCTCTACCTGAGCCTGGAAGTGGACCTGTTCCAGGACTTCAGCAGACTGCGCCACGTATACGTGGTCGCCAACAAGGACCGCAAGGAGATCGAAGAACTCGAGCAGGAGGGACGGCAATGAAAGACAACTGGGGACGCTTCATATTCTATGCAGCTTTGCTGATAATCCAGATAGTCCTTTCGGGCTATGTGAATGTCGGCCCGTACATCTACCTGTGCTGCCTGCCCCTGATCGTCATCTACCTCCCCCTCTATCAGGAGACCAGCCTGTCGATGCTCATCGCCTTCGGCTGCGGCCTGCTCGTCGACATCCTCTGCGACGGCATAATGGGCC
>JAGCZI010000056.1 GCA_017960085.1 Bacteroidales bacterium | reverse complement strand
TTTATGACGATCACACAGCCCTTGCGGTTGCGCTGGATGATGTTGAAGATAGACATATCCTGGCTCTCGAGGCCTGACTGGGCGTCCACCATCAGTATGCACACGTCGGAATTTTCGATGGCGCGGATGGAACGCAGCACCGAGTAGAACTCCAGGTCTTCAGTCACCTTCGATTTCTTGCGCACTCCGGCAGTGTCGACGAGCGTGAACTCGTGGCCGTATTTGTTGTAGTATGTGCTGATGGAGTCCCTCGTTGTGCCGGCGACCGGAGTCACAATGTTGCGGTCCTCACCCAGCAGGGCGTTGGTCAGCGAAGACTTGCCGACGTTCGGCTTGCCGACTATGGCGATGCGCGGGATGGCGTTCTCTTCTTCCACCTCTTCCTTGATCGTAGAATCTCCCGGGAGCTTGGCGACGATCTCGTCGAGAAGGTCTCCGGTGCCGCTGCCGGTGGCTGCGGAGATGCTCCAGGGCTCTCCGAGGCCCAGGGCGTTGAATTCGTAAGTCCCGAATATCTTGTCGCCGGAATCCACCTTGTTGACTGCGAGAACCACGGGCTTGCGGCTGCGGCGCAGCACGTCGGCTATCTCAGCGTCGAAGTCAGTGATGCCGGTGGCCACTTCCACGAGGAAAAGCACAAGGTCGCACTCCTCGATGGCGATGAGCACCTGCTTGCGGATCTCGCTCTCGAAGACATCGTCGCTGTTGGTCGTGAAACCGCCGGTGTCGACCACTGAAAATTCGTGGCCGCACCATTCGCAGCGGCCGTAATGGCGGTCGCGGGTCACTCCCGATGTGTCGTCCACTATAGCCTGGCGCATACCGACAAGGCGGTTGAATAGCGTCGACTTGCCTACGTTGGGACGTCCTACTATTGCTACTAAGTTCATTGTCGGTTTTTAGATTGAAGGAGTGGCGTAAAGGAGCACGTCATCCTTGGTTATCGTGTTTCCGCAGAGGATAAGCAGCCTCTCGACTACATTGCGCAGCTCGCGGATATTGCCAGTCCAGGGGAGCTTGCGGAGCTCTTCGAAAGCTTCGGGGGCTACCTTGGGCTCGGGTTTGCCGCTCTCCGCGCAGATTCGGCTGATGAAATGGTTCACCAGCAGCGGAATGTCATCAGCACGCTCGGCCAGCGTCGGGACGTGGATCACGATGACGCTGAGGCGGTGGTAAAGGTCCTCGCGGAAGGTGCCTTTGGCTATCTCCTCGGTGAGGTTCTTGTTGGTGGCGGCGATTACGCGGACGTTCACGCTGATGTCCTTGTCTCCGCCGACTCTCATAAGCTTGTTCTCCTGAAGTACGCGCAGCACCTTGGCCTGGGCTGCGAGGCTCATATCGCCTATCTCGTCGAGGAAGAGGGTGCCTCCGTCGGCCTGCTCGAACTTGCCTTTATGCTGCTTTACGGCAGACGTGAAGGAGCCTTTCTCGTGGCCGAACAGCTCGCTCTCGATAAGCTCGCTTGGGATGGCGGCGCAGTTGACCTCGATGAACGGCATAGAAGACCTCTGGCTCTGGCTGTGGAGGTTGTGGGCGACAAGCTCCTTGCCGGTGCCGTTGGAGCCGGTGATGAGCACGCGGGCATCAGTGGCGGCCACGCGGGAGATAACGTCCTTGATGTGCCTGATGGCCTCGCTCTCGCCTATGATTTCGTAGCGCGAATCGACCTTCTTCTTGAGGATCTTGGTCTCCTTGACGAGGGTCGACTTGTCGGTGGCGTTCTTCAGGGTGATGAGGATGCGGTTCAGATCGAGCGGCTTCTGGATGAAGTCGTATGCGCCCTTCTTGATGCAGTCCACGGCAGTGTCGATGTCGCCGTGGCCGGAAATCATTATGATGGGAGTCTCGTTGTCACTGTCAGCCAGGGCGGCAAGGACTTCCAGGCCGTCCATATTCGGCATTTTGATATCGCAGAAAATAGCATCGTAGGTATCATTCTGAGCCATTTCAAGGCCCTGCTTGCCGTCTTCGGCCGTAGCGATGGTGTGCCCTTCGAACTCGAGGATTTCCTTGAGCGTGTTGCGAATGGGACGGTCGTCGTCGATCACCAGAATCTTCATACTGTTAAAAATTTGGGTAAAGATAGATATTTTTTAAGTATTTTTGTTTGTTAAGCTTTTGATACGATGTCCAGGAAAATCATCATTGCAATAGACGGTTACTCATCTACCGGCAAAAGTACCTTCGCCAAACTCATAGCCAGCAAGACAGGCTACCTCCACCTCGACTCAGGCGCCGTCTACAGGGCCGTCACCCTGTTCGGCATCCGCGGCGGGTGGATTGACGCAGACAACAACATAGACGAAAAGAGCCTCCGCGCCGCGATGCGGCAGCTGAGGGTGTCCCTGCGCCCCGACACATACATCAACGAAGAGAACGTCGAAGGGCTCATCCGCCAGATGGACGTTTCCAACGCCGTCAGCCCCGTGTCGGCTCTCGGTTTCGTGCGTGAGTTCGTAGACCGCCTGCTGCGCCGCTACGGCAAGAAGGGCGGCATAGTGATGGACGGCCGCGACATCGGCACCAACGTCTTTCCCGACGCCCAGCTCAAGATCTTTATGACCGCCGACGACAAGGTCCGCGCGCAGCGCCGTTATGACGAGATGGTCGCAGGCGGCAAGGAAGTGTCTTTCGAGGAAGTGATGAAGAACATCCAGGACCGCGACTACAAGGACACCCACCGCGAGATCTCTCCCCTGCGCCAGGCTCCGGACGCCATAGTGCTCGACAACACCAACCTGACGCTCGAGCAGGAGATGGACTGGTTCACCGACCTGATGCGCACCAAGTTCGGCATAGAGCTCAAATGAATCTCTCCATAGAAATAGACAGCGGTTCAGGCTTCTGCAACGGGGTGGTACGCGCCGTGAGGAAGGCTGAAAGCTACCTTGACGAGCACCGGCGGCTCTACTCCCTCGGCGCAATGGTCCACAATGCCCAGGAAATCGAGAGGCTGGCGGCCAAAGGGCTGCAGACCATCGATATAGACGAGATGGCTTCCATCCGGGGCGAAGTGGTACTGGTCAGGGCGCACGGAGAACCCCCTTCGACCTACGACCTGGCCCGTCGCAATGGCATCACGGTCATAGACTGCACCTGCCCGGTGGTCCTTCAGCTCCAGAAAAAGGTTGCTGCCGCGTATGGCAAAGTGCATTCGCAGGGCGGCACTCTGGTCATCTTCGGCAAGAAAGGTCACGCCGAAGTGAACGGACTGGTGGGACACACCGAAGGGAATGCGGTCGTGGTCGAGAGCATCGCCGAGCTGGACGGCATCGACTTCAGCAAGCCAGTGGCCCTGTTCTCGCAGACCACCAAGGACACTGAGGAATACGCTGCACTGACCGAGGCCTGCCGCCAGAGAAGCGCGCAGAGCGGCGGAGAGTTCGAGTCTTACGACACCATCTGCCGCCAGGTGGCCGGACGCCACGCAGCCCTCGCCCGGTTCGCCAGCTCGCACGACGTGATACTTTTCGTGAGCGGCCGGGAGAGTTCCAACGGCAATGTGCTCTACAAGCTCTGCCACAAGCACAACCCCCGCACCTACTGGGTGGAGAACAACCAGGTTCCGGCCAGCCTCTTCCGCGACGGGGACAGCGTCGGTATCTGCGGAGCTACCTCAACTCCCCGTTGGCAATTGGAAGAATTATATTTACATTTGCAGGCAGAAATAATAAACAAACAATAAACGACAATATATGGCAACAACTGCTGACTTCAAAAACGGTCTTTGTCTTGATTTCAACGGCAAGCCCGTTTCAATCGTATGGTTCCAACACGTCAAACCCGGCAAGGGTCCGGCATTCGTAAAGACAAAACTCCGCAATCTCGAAAACGGCAGGATTCTCGAAAAGACCTACAGCGCCGGTGAGAAAGTAGACCTCATCACCGTCGAGCACAGGCCCTATCAGTTCCTCTACAAAGACGAAGACGGTTACAACTTTATGCACACCGAGACCTTCGAGCAGGTACACCTCGGTTTCGATATGATCGAGAACGCAGACCTTATGAAGGAAGGCCAGGAAGTGGAGATGATCTTCCACGCCGACGAAGAGAGGTGCCTCACTTGCGAGCTTCCCACCTACGTGGAGCTTGAGGTGACTTACACCGAGCCCGCCGTCAAGGGTGATACCGCTTCTACCAACGCTCTGAAAGCCTGCACCCTCGAGACCGGTGCCGAGATTATGGTTCCGCTCTTCATCAACCAGGGCGACAAGATCAGGGTCAACACCGTTGACCGCAGCTACGGCGAGCGCGTAAGATAGGCGCATCGTTCCGCAGCACGAAAAAGGCGACTCCGTTGTGGAGCCGCCTTTTTTCTTGTGCCTGGTCGGAGAACCGGACTAATAGACTTTCAACTCGCCGATTTCCACGCCCTGGGCGCCGGCAGTCACGATGATGACTTCCTTGCCCTTCTTGTTCACTACGTAGGAAGGTTCGTCGATGAAAGTGTGGCTGTGGCCGCCGACGATGATGTCTATGTCCGAAGACTCGGCAGCCATCACGTGGTCAGAGGGACGGTCGTAGTCGCCTCCGTTGAATCCGAGGTGCGACAGGAAGATCACCATATCGCATTTCTCCTGGTTCTTGAGGTAGTCGGCCCATTTGTTCACCTCGGCCACTGTGTCGAGATGCTCCATATTCTTGATGTAGTCGTACATCACGTTGCTTTCGAGATATGAAGTGGCACCTACGATGCCTATCTTCATACCGGCGCGCTTGACGATGGTGTAAGGCTTCACATAAGGCTCAAGGGGTGTACCCTTCACGCCGTTGTTGCACATCAGCACCGGGCAGGCCGAAGTGGACATCCTGCGGGCCAGCTCCTCGAGGCCGTTGTCGAACTCGTGGTTGCCGAGGGTGATGGCGTCATA
>JAGCZI010000055.1 GCA_017960085.1 Bacteroidales bacterium | reverse complement strand
GTTCCGGCAGTGAACAGCATCGAGCATTTGCCGACGACCTGGGAAGCCATATCTGACATAAGTTCGTCCGTCAGGAATTCGCTGCCCATACGGAAACTGCGCGACATTGAGGCCGTCTCACGGCGGTCTCCCTGACTGGCAACTACGCTCACGGCGAGGGAAGACATCGGTCCGCAGTCCTGTGCAAGCTCACCGAGGGAATTGAAGAACAGAGTCCTCTCGTAAGAACTGGTCAGGGACTCCATCACATTGGTGATGCGGCTGTCCATCCCGTAGACCAGGTCGTTCATCCGCTGCAGGTAGTCGATGCGTTTCTCGGTGTCGAAACGCGACCAGCTGTCGTCAGACGGATAGTATTCGGCGTGTCTGATTTCCGTGATGGCTACCGGTCCCCGGGCCCGGACTGTGCCGTCAGCTATTGCGGCTGCAGTCGCCGCAGCCTTGGCCATCTTGTCCCATTCGGTGCTTTCGGCGTATGCATAGCCGGTCTGTTCTCCCTTGAGGACGCGTATCCCGACGCCATAGTCTATATGCTGCCCCACGGAAGCCACCTTGCGGTCCCGAAGCTGCATCTCATCCAGAGAGCTGTATTCGAAATATATGTCAGCATAGTCGCCGCCGCGGCTCATCGCGATGGCGGTGAGCTTGTGCAGCATATCAATGTCTACTTTGAAGAATTCCATCATATCATTACTGAAAAGGACCGACTCCCTTGGCAGTCAGTCCTTTTTCGGTTGGCAGAGATTACTTGTTTTCCAACTGTCTTGCGTCAACCTGTACCACGTTCCCTTTGTTCGAGAAAGCAAGAGGTTCGTTTTTCTGCTTTTTCTGCTCGACCAGTTTGTCGAACGTGATATCCAGCCCTTTCAGGAGAGTCTCCCTAAGCTGTCTCGTTTCTTGTTCGCTCATAGTTGATAAGCAGATTGTAAATGGTTTTGTTGTGAAGTTTAGTACTTACGTCTTTACCGCCTTCTGCGATCATCGCACTCGGCGTATTTGAGTTATCCACGATCATCCAGTAATCGACAGCCGGGATGTAGATATCGAAGAGATTCGTAATTCCCATATGATACCTTCTCAGGATTGTCCTTTCCGGAACGTTGTGCCCCCCGGACGCGACCCTGAGTTTGACCCTTTGCAGGGCAAGCTCAGGAACATTCAGCCAGAAGAAGATGAGGGTCACAACATAACCGCTCATCTGAGCTTCCTTTATGATTTTGATCAGCGTCCTGGTGGCCAGCGTTGTCTCGATTCCGAAGTCGGCGCCCTGCTCTATCAGCTCGTGCATCCGCTCGAGCATAATCCTGCTCGCCCTGATGGCGGCAGACTCCGGGTTGTCCGGAGAGAGCCTCATAGCGATTTCATCGGAATTGACAAAATCGTGGCAGTTGAACATATCAGGGAGAATGGTGTACGAAGCAGTGGTTTTGCCTGCCCCGTTGCATCCTCCTATGATATATATCTTAGGCATCCAGCCTTAGATCATAAGGGCTGCAACCAGCGCAAGGATGGCATAGAACTCAGGAAGGGCGGCGTAGATCATTGTGTTGGTCATAACGTCGTGGCCCTGAGAGATGCCGATGATGCCATTGGCGCAGAGCTTGCCTTGACGGATGGCAGAGAAAAGGCAGACTACGCCTACGCCCAGACCCACTGCGAACAGCTTGAAGCCGTCAGCTGCGAAGTCTTTGCTGATCCACATAAGGAAGGCAACGAAACCGTACAGACCCTGTGTGGCGGGCATAGCAGAAAGCACCATGTACTGGGATGATTTGTCAGGATTTTTCTTCAACGCTCCTTCAGCGGCGTTTCCGGCGATAGTAGTACCAATACTACTGCCGATTCCGGCCAATGCGAGCATCAGGCCGAAACCAAGATAACCAAGAATTAATTCGAGCATATTATTAATTATTTAATTTGATATGTTATTATTTTTTGACAGTCAAAGGTTTATACAGCTTGCCCTTGCCCTCGTAGCCTGAGTTCTTGAAGTACTCCACGAAGGTCAGACGGAGAGGGTGGACAAATGCACCCAGGCAGGACATCGCCAGGTTCAGCGCGTGTCCTATGGCCAGGATGAGGAACAGTGCCAGATAATTGGCACCCGGCACGGATGACAGGCCGTTGAAAGCCATCATACCGAGGTCGTTGAAAGCACCGCCGAGCATACCGCCGGCAAGACCGAGGGCATACAGACGGATGTAGCTGAGCACGTCGCCGAGGATGCCGGTCACTTTGTTGTAAGTGTCCCACAGACCCGCTCCCACATTGAGGAGAGGGTTACGGCCAGGCGTGTTGAACACGAATATGCCGAGGGCGGAAATCACTCCGACCACTATCACGGCCCACTTGGTGACCTCGGAAGGCATCACCTTGAGGAATGACAGGGCGGCTATGACGATGGCTCCGATGATCAGGAGCACCCATCCCCAGGTGCTGACGGCGTGTTTGAAGCCGTAGGCCTGGGTATAGACTATGCCCTTGATGATCATAGCGAGGATGATGTGGAACACACCGATGCCCAGCGCGAGCACCATCTGCGTGTCATAGCCCATTATCTTGCCGTGGAAGATGAATCTCTTAAGCGGCTCGGGGAACCAGGCGGCGTCATACAGGCTGATGCCGAAGAAGGTGCCCAGGAAGAAGCCGATGACCAGAGTGGCCACACCAAGGGTGGTGACCAGCGGTCCGAGCTTGGACATTCCCATCTTCGAGCGGCCAAGCAGGATGCCGATGATTATGAGCAGCAGGCCGTAACCAGCGTCGCCCATACACATTGCGAAGAACAGCAAGAAGAACGGGCCGAGGATGGGGGTGGGGTCGAACTCGTTGTAGTCCGGCATACCGTACATCCCGGTGAGCACCTCGAACATCTTCGTGAACTTGTTGTTGCGAAGCTTGATGGGCGGATTGTCCTCCACCTTGGCTTTGCCTGCCAGATAGACTACAGGCGCCTCGTCGAGGAATGCCTTTACCTTATCGTCATCCTCTGTGGGAGCGAAGCCCTCGATTACCGACAGCACCTCTTCAGCCTCCTTCTTGGCGGATGTTGAAGCGAAATAGAGGTCGAGCTCACCGGCCAGTTTCTGCTGCTCGGCTTCCAGCATAGGAGTGCAGGCTGCCAGGGCGCTGAGTTCCTGGCGCGTTTGTTCGATCTTCTGTTCGAGAGCTTTTGCTTCGGCTTCGTACTCACCGGCCGATTTGTCGGGGAAGTCGCACTCGGCGAAGGGGAAGTCGAAATCTTCGCCCTTGGTCTGAAGGGCGATGAGGTATACTGAATCGTCGTCCCTTGCAATTATCTCGCAGGGGAAGTCGGCGAGCAGGCTTTCATCAAATTTCTTGCTCTTGATGTGATAGAACCTGGGTATGAGTCCCAGCTTGTCCAGACGGTCCAGGTCCGAACTGTTGAACTCTCCCCACGCCGCGGCGCGCTTGGCGAGCGTCTGGCAGTTCTTGAGAGAAGCTTCCAGCTCCTTGAGTTCCTCTATCTTGCCTTCAGTGCAGCAGAGGACTTCCTCGGCGGAAGCCAGAGCGGCGGCCGGGGTTTTGCCCTCCGGGTCCGCATAGTTCTTGAGCGCTCTGCAAAGTTTGTTATAATGTTCAATCTGTACGAACTTGTCGCCAGACTCCTTGTCGAAAGGTTTCTGCTTGCGGGTCACGTCCACGAGCCCCAGAGTCTGAAGTTCGGAGAGGAAACTGTCCATCTCCCCGCTCATCAGGATGATGGAATATTTAGTCATTTGTGTGATCATGCCTTGTTCTCCTCCTCTTCTTCAGCCTGATGACGGCTCTTAACAATCTTCTGGGACGCCTTGGACAGGTTCTCCTCATCCTCCATATATCTCTTGATCTTGCGGATAGCCTCCTGGTATCCCGGGATCTGCACTTTCTCGTAGAGGTTCACCTTCTGGGTCGTTTTCTTGCGCTGGAAATCGAGGATGCGGGCCTTCTCGATGAGGACCTCGCTCTCGATGCCGAGCTGGGCAAGCCTTTTCAGGATCTCGACGCCATCCGTGTACCACATCGGTTTGGCGAAAGTGTCGAAAGGCTTGACGCTGTAGATGACTTCTTTCAGCTCAGGCGTCTTGATTCCGGCCACTTTCACGGTCTCGAGGATGACATCGTCGACAGTAATCAGGTTAGGTTCGAATTCGTTCCACAACCCTGACATATAACTATAGCTTTGCAAAGCCTCTTCCAATTCTTCCTGGAGCTGCTGGGAGCGGTCCTTCGCCTGCTTCGCCATCATCCTCAGAGCAGATTCCTTGTTCTTGAGGGTAGGCAAGGCCCGCAGACGAACCTTCAACTGCTTGTTGAGCTCGTTCATGGAAGTCTTGTTGAATTGGAACTTTATGGCCATGACTGCTAGTTGTTATCTTTCCAATATTTCTCGATGAGTGACGCACGAAGACCGGTCTCGGCCTTGGTGAAGTATTTTGCGAACAGCTCCCAACCGGTGTCGAGCATCTCAGTGATGGAGATGTTTACGTCGATTGCGAGAAGCCTGTTCGAGTATTCCTTGGCGTAGTCGAGGCAGCGCAGGTCGTAGTCGCTCAGATCGAAACCGTTCTCAAGTTTGGTCTTGGCGTTCGCTGCGTCGGCGTATAGACGGACGGCAGTGTTCATCACCTGGCTGTGGTCTTCACGCGTCTTTTTGCCCTGTACGAGCTGTTTCAGACGGGACAGGCTTCGGAACGGGTCGACGATGACCTTTCCGGTGTCGGTGTCGGTACGCAGGAACAGCTGACCCTCGGTGATGTATCCGGTGTTGTCCGGGATGGCGTGGGTGATGTCACCGTCGTTCAGGGTGGTTACCGCGATGATGGTAATGGAACCTCCGGTGGGCAGCTGCACGGCTTTCTCGTAGATCTTCGCAAGGTCGGAATAGAGGGAACCGGGCATAGAGTCCTTCGAAGGAATCTGGTCCATACGGTTGGACACGATACTCAGCGCGTCGGCGTAAAGTGTCATATCGGTGAGGAGCACGAGCACTTTCTCGTTCTTGTCGACTGCGAAGTATTCAGCTGCTGTGAGCGCCATATCGGGAATAAGCAGACGCTCTACGGGCGGCTCGTCGGTGGTGTTCACGAAGCTGACGATCCTGTTCAGGGCGCCGGCGTTCTCGAAGGCCTGGCGGAAGTAGAGGTAGTCGTCGTTGCTGAGGCCCATACCGCCGAGGATGATCTTGTCGACGTCGGCGCGGAGGGCCACCTGGGCCATCACCTGGTTGTAAGGCTGGTCAGGGTCGGCGAAGAACGGAATCTTCTGGCCTGACACCAGCGTGTTGTTGAGGTCGATGCCCGCGATACCTGTGGGGATGAGCTGGCTCGGCTGCTCCCTCTTGTAGGGGTTCACCGAAGGACCGCCGATCTGGCGGCGTTCGCCTTCCACTGCGGGACCGTCGTCGATGGGCTCGCCGTATGCGTTGAAGAAACGGCCTGCGAGCTCGTCACTGACATTGAGGGTAGGGGGTTCGCCCTGGAACACCACTTCAGCGTCGGTAGGGATGCCTTCCGTACCGGCGAACACCTGGAGGGTGATCAGGTCGCCCTTTATCTTTACTACCTGAGCGGCGCGGCCGGCAACTGTTGCAAGCTCGTCATTGCTGACGCCGCTGGCCTTGAGGGTGACCGTTGCTTTGGTGATAGCCTCAAGCTGAGTGTATATTCTCCTGTATGCGTTAGTTGTTGCCATTGCCGGATAATTTTTTAACCTGTTCTAGATACTTGTTGAACTGTTCGCTCTTGAATTCTGAGTAGTTCATCTGCTTGAAGGCGTTGATGAGCTCCTTGTAGAAGTTGCGGCAGTCCTCGAAATTTTCGAAGTGGAACTCTTTTTCGCAGATGTCCAGCACTTCCTTCAGCATAAACTCCTGACGGTCCATAGGGGTGACGCAGTCAATCTTGTCGAAGGCATCCTGCTGGAGGATGACGAAGTCGATGAGTTCCGATTTCCAGAATGCCTCGTGGTAGCTGATGGGCACACCGTCGTCGCCGAGGATGTTGATCTGCTCGGACATCTCTTTTCCGCGGCGGACTATGTTCTTGGCTTTGAAGACGTTCTCAACCCAGTGGGGGTCGACCCTTTCGTTGAGGTAGTCTACAATCTCGGGATATTCCAGGTATTTTGAGTATGAATCCAGCGGGTCTACGGCCGGATAGCGCTTGCTGTCGGCACGGGCCTGGGCGAGGGCGTAGAAGCATCTTGCAGCTTTCTTCGTCGATTCGGTCACAGGCTCCTTGAGGTTACCGCCGGCGGGCGATACAGTACCGATGAAGGTTACGGAGCCGGTCTTGCCGTTGCGCAGGTTTACGATGCCGGCGCGGGCGTAGAAGTTGGATATGATGGCTGACAGGTCGACAGGGAAGGCGTCGGCGCCGGGGAGCTCCTCCATACGGTTGGACATCTCCCTGAGGGCCTGGGCCCAGCGTGATGTGGAGTCGGCCAGCAGCAGCACCTTCAGGCCCATAGCGCGGTAATACTCGCAGATGGTCATTGCGGTGTATACGGAAGCCTCGCGGGCAGCCACAGGCATATTAGAAGTGTTGCAGATGATGGCTGTCCTTTCCATCAGCATACGGCCTGTGTGCGGATCCACCAGTTCGGGGAATTCCTTGAAGATCTCAACGACCTCGTTTGCACGCTCGCCGCAGGCTGCCATCACGATGACTTCGGCGTCACCCTGCTTGGCGATGGCGTGCTGAAGCACGGTCTTGCCGCAGCCGAAGGGGCCGGGGATGAAGCCTGTGCCGCCTTCTGCGATGGGATTGAGGGTGTCGATGGTACGCACGCCGGTCTCCATAATGCGGTAAGGGCGGGGCTTGTCTACAAAGCCGCCGATAGCGACCTTGACAGGCCATTTCTGAACCATAGTAACGGGGATTTCGTCGCCCTGGGCGTCGATGAGGACTGCGATCGTGTCGTCAATCTTGTACTCTCCGGCTTCGGCCACGCTCTTGACGGTGTATTCTCCCTTGAAAGAGAACGGCACCATAATTTTGTGAGGCAGCCAGCCTTCTTTTACTTCACCCAGCCAGTCGGCGGCGAAGACCTTGTCGCCGGATTGGGCGATCGGTGTGAACTCCCATATTTTGTCGTGGTCGAGAGGGGAGGTGTATTCGCCTCGCTTGAGGAATACATCTTCCATCGTCTCTAGGTTGTTCTGCAAGCCGTCGTAACTGCTTGAGAGCAATCCGGGACCGAGAGTGGCTTCCAGCATATGGCCGTCGAACTCCACCTTGTTGCCCTGACGCAGGCCGCGGGTGCTTTCGAAGACTTGCACGAAGGCATTCTTGCCGGTTACCTTGATGACCTCGGCCATCAGTCTGACACCACCCAGGTCGATGTAGCAGATTTCGTTTTCTGCCACGTGGCCGTCGAACTCAACGGTAACGAGGTTCGAGATGATGCCGGTAACTATACCTGTTGTCTTTTTCATATATTATTTTTGTTTTTCGATGCGTTGTACGTGTCGTTGACCTCATTCACGAACTGGCGGAAGAGCTTCTCTCCGGAAGTGCGGTCGAGCTTGTTCCAGCGCGCGATGATGTTGGCTTTAGCGAGGAAAGCTAGGATGATGTTGAAATCCAGGACGTCGAAGAGGACGATGTCGCCGATCTTGTTCCAAAGCAGCATATCCAGCTCGCGCTCCCTCTCGAGAATGTTCTTGTTCTCGAAAATCTTGAGCAGAGCGGCCTTCTCTTCGAAATAGTCACCTGTGGACTCTTTATTGATGAAAGCCACCTTTTCGGTGCGGACCTTGTGGTCGAAATCAAAATAGGCGCGGATAAACTCGTTCTTGCATTTGCGGCAGGTACGGTAGAAGTGGGGAGTGAGGTTCGCATCGTCGAAACCATACTCCATCCACTCGACCATCCTGCGGTCCAGGGGCTCGAGCAATTCATAGATTTCATCCCTTACGGAACGGTAGTCGCAGTCCTTCTTCTCAAAGTCGAGGACATAGTCCGGCAGGCTCGCAATTATGTAGGGATAATTGTTCATTGCCGCTTATTCTGAGAACAGTATCTTCTTTGCTGCAGGGCGGAGGTATTCGCTGAACATTTTCTCGAAGTCGCCGTCTGCGAAACTGATGAAGTAACCGCCGTCTTTAGGGGCGATCTTGAAGCCGCCGGCGATGTTCTTTGCGTAATCGATGTTGACTGTTGACTTGAGTTCTTTGGCCAGACCAGACTCAAGAGCCTTGCCGAGGGTCTGCTTCATTCCTTCGGGAAGAATGACGTCCAGGCCTGCGGGGGCGATGTCAGCAGCATTGAAGGATCTGATGACGGTCTCGATGAGAGGCTTGACGAAATTGGCGTCCTGGAGGGCGTCCTTGACTTCGGCGCCGACCACCTTTGCCATCAGGGTCTTTTCAATCTGTTGCTTGAGGGCTGAAATGGACTGCGTGGAGGCCATTTTGACGTCGGAAGCCACTTTTGTCTTGAGGTCATCGGCGTCTTTACGGGCTTTACTTAGGATTTGATCTGCCTGGGCCTGAGCGTCTTGCACGATCTTGCCTGCTTTGGCTTCAGCCTCGGCGAGGAGCTGTTCTGCCTGCTGCTTTCCCTTGGACAAACCTTCGTTGTAAAGCTTATCTGTCAATTCTTGCAACTTATTCTGCATTTTACGAAATTTTTAAGGTCAAACGTAGCAAATATACTAATAAAAATTTTTGTTATAAATAGATTTAGAATATTTTTGCGGCGTTTTTCGGCGGCTTACGCAATGCCCCGTTCAGCTATCAAAAAATGATTAAAAACATAATTCTGGATTTCGGAAATGTCCTTGTCGACTGGAACCCTCATTATCTGTATGATGATGTGTTCGGCAGCAAGCGCAAGGCCGACTGGTTTCTGGAAAACATCTGTACCTCTGAATGGAACGCGAAGATGGACGCTGGAGCTTCTTTTCGCCGCGAAGTAGTGCTTCTCCAGCGCAAGTATCCCCAGTGGGCCTCTGAGATCGAGCTCTATGACACTGGCTGGTGGCGTATGATGCGCGGCACGATTCCAGGGATGTACGCCCTAGTGAGTGAACTCAAGGAGACGGGCCACGCCCTGTACGGTCTCAGCAACTGGAATGACAAAAAGTTCCGCACATACGTGCAGTCCTCATATCCGGTGTTCGGCCTTCTCGACGGTATGGTGATTTCCGGCGAGGAGAAAGTGATCAAGCCTGACGAACGTATCTATAAGATCCTCCTGGAACGCTACACCATCAAGGCAGAGGAATCCCTGTTCGTCGACGACAATCCGGCGAACATCGCGACAGCCGAAAGGCTCGGTTTCAAGACCGTCCTTTTCGAGTCGGCTGACGCTCTGCGCCACGAACTTATTTCCTATCTGTAATTGTAATGGCTTCGGAGCGATTCGAAGCTCTCAGGTGCCGAACGCAGCGCTGCGTCGTCGGCCATTATGTCGTACCTCGTCAGTGAGAACGGCTTCTCGGCCGAAGGCAGGCTGAAGGCCTTGAGCTCCGGAATGTCGAAGAACTCGCCGGTCGCGCGTACAACGGCTGTCGTGCCGTTGATCTTGCCCTGCATCGAGTAACCTGCAATGTGGGGGGTCGCTATGTCGGCCGCAGCAAGCATTGCGGGGGTGATGTCGGGTTCGTGCCTCCAGACGTCCATCACGACTCCGGCGAAGCGGTTGCGGTTGCGCAGGAAGGCTTCCTCGACTACCACTTCGCCGCGGGAAGCGTTGACGAAGATGGCTCCGTCCTTCATACTGTCGAAGAAATGGTCGCCGGCGAAGTCAAGGTTGTTCTCCAGAGGGATGTGGATCGTGACGATGTCTGACTTACGGAGCAGGGTGTCGAGGTCGACGAAGCCTTTAGGCCCTTCTGCTGCCATACGGGGAGGGTCGTTGCGCAGCACCGTGAATCCGAGGTGCTCTCCCATATCGGCGACTTTGCTTCCTACGTGGCCGACTCCGACCACACCGATGGTCTGCCCCAGGAGGTCGATGTGCTTCATCTCCGAGAGCTTGTAGATTGCGGTATAGAAATATTCCATCACGGCCGAGCTGTTGCAGCCGGGGGCGTTGACCACCTTGATGCCGGCCCTGCGGCACCACGGCAAGTCGATGTGGTCGCATCCGATCGTTGCGGTGGCTACGAGTTTTACCCTGCTGCCGGACAGCAGCGCTTCGTCGCAGTGGGTACGGGTGCGGATAAGCAGCACGTCGGCATCCGCCGCCTTGGCGCGGTCGATATCCTTGCCGGGCAGGTATTCAACGTCGAAATAAGGCTCCAGTACACCCTTGATATAAGGTATGGCTTGGTCGATGATGGCTTTCATATTATATAAAGATTAATGATTTGACTTCTTCTCTGCCGAGTATGTTGTTTATGGCCTTGCGTATCGCGTCCTGGTTCGTGGCCAGGTGCATACGGTAGACCGAAGAGGATATCTTGCATCGCAGGCTGCCGTCGGTGAAGCTGATGTTCATCGTGGCAGCGGCGGCCTGGCTGCCGACCGCCTGTCGGTAGGCGGAGCTGACCCTGGCTGTAAGCAGTCCTTTGCCGAGGGTGCTGTTTGCAGGGATACACGCTTCGAGTATGTCACCCAGCCTTACTGATTGCTGCTTTTTCATACCTCTGTCCTCGTGTATCTGCCGTCTTCGACATCGAACATTGCGCATTCCTTGTCGAGCGAATCCACAATCCGCCCCAGCCGCACCTTGTTGCTGTCTGTAATGAATATCTGTCCGAAATCCTCGCCTGAGACTATTGACAGCAGCTGGGCCACCCTGTCGGAGTCCAGCTTGTCGAACACGTCATCGAGCAGCAGGATGGGAGGGAAGGCGTAGCTTCCGCGCATAATTGTGAACTGCGCCAGCTTCAGGGCGATCAGGAAACTCTTCTGCTGCCCCTGTGAGCCGCACTTGCGCAGCGGATGGCCGCCGAGCTGCAGCAGGATGTCGTCGTGATGCACTCCGGCAGTAGTATAT
>JAGCZI010000054.1 GCA_017960085.1 Bacteroidales bacterium | reverse complement strand
TATGAGGTCGGAAAGCGCGGCGGTGTGTTCCACAAGTTCAGCGGCGTGGCTCTCGAGACTCAGTGCTATCCTGATGCTCCTCATCACGACAATTTCCCGAGCATCGTGCTCCGTCCCGGCGAAAAGTACACCCATTACGCGAAGTACCAGTTCTCTGTAAAATAACGCGTTAGCGTCAGCAGTTTTCCGAAGGAAGAAAAGAAGGCCTTCGGGAACATGGCCACCCCGGCCAGGGAAGAGGGGGGTGGCCTGCTGGATACGAGTTCTGCGAAGCAGGACGAAGTAGACAGTAGGGGGGTACGAAGGAGCGAAGCGACTGAGCTTCCCGAAGGCCTTCTTTTCTTCCTTCGGAAATCATCAGCGATGACATAAATAAAGCCGGCTCGATTGAGCCGGCTTTGTTGTAACGTATACGAGTGTCTGGCTATATGAAGATATAGCGCAGGATGAAGAGGACTGCGAGAACCCACATAGGTATCGATATCTCCTTGAATCTGCCAGCGATGGCGTGAGTCGCAACATAAGCGATGACACCGATGAGGATACCGTCAGAGATGCTGTATGCAAGCGGCATAAAGATAATCGTGATGAAAGCAGGGATGCTCTTGCAGTAATCTTCCCAGTGGATGCGCTTCACTGAAGGCATCATCATTACGCCGACGATGATGAGCGCGGGGGCTGTGGCTGCACTCGGGATGGAAAGGAACAGCGGGGAGAACAGCAGGGCCAGTGCGAAGCAGACTGCGGTAGAGAAGGCTGTAAGACCAGTCCTTCCACCCTCTCCTACTCCGGACGCACTCTCGACATAAGTAGTGGTAGTTGAAGTACCGAAGCAAGCGCCCGCTACCGTAGCGATAGAATCGGCCATAAACATCTTCTCCATACCCTCGATCTTGTCGTTGTCGGCAAGGCCTGCACCCTGATGGACGCCAATGATGGTGCCCATAGTGTCAAACATATCGATGAAAAGGAAGGTGAACACGACAACGAGCATATCCCAGCTGAAAATGCTCGAGAACTCGAACTGGCAGAAGATGGGAGCAATACTGTCAGGGAAAGACACCAGTTGCACGGCGCCAGAGGCATTGTGGCTGAACTGAGTCACAGCCATTCCCGTTGCAGGATCCTTGATTATCAGACCGATGAGGGTGGTCGCCAGGATACCGATGAGGATGCCGCCGCGAACCTTGAGCATCACCAGGCCGGCGGTAATCGCCAGTCCGATCATAGCCACGAGAGCCGGGCCTTTGGTAATCTCACCGAGAGTCACGAGAGTAGAATCCGAATTTACGATGATGCCTGCGTTCTGCATACCGATAAAAGCAATGAAGAGGCCGATACCCGCTCCGATGGCTTTTTTCAGCGTGCCGGGGATGGCATCCAGCAGCCAGGTGCGGACTTTGGTGATCGTCAGGATGATGAACAGGATACCTTCGATCAGCACAGCTGTGAGGGCAAACTGCCAGCTGTAACCCATAGTCAGGCAGACCGTGTATACGAAGAATGCGTTGAGGCCCATTCCCGGAGCCAGTCCGAAAGGTTTCTTGGCATAAAACGCCATTACGAGAGTACCGACTATAGCCGCAAGAGCGGTGGCCGTGAATACGGCGCCGCCGGGCATGCCGTCAAGAGCGCTGAAGATGCTGGGATTGACAGCCAGGATATACGCCATCGTAAGGAAGGTGGTGATGCCGGCGACAATCTCAGTGCGGACTTTGTGCTTAGAAGCGTCAAATCCGAAAGCTTTGCCTAAAAAACTCATCGCAGTTATTGTTTAGATCAGAATACCCACTTAGTACCGATGCAGGGCAGCACATTGAACTTCTTGCCGGTAGAGGCCTCGAGGCCGGCGAAGTTGTAGCTGATTTCAACCTCTCCACCGATGTTGAAATGATCGAAGATCTGGAACCAGAGCTGAGGCTCAGAGAGGATTACAAGGTTGTTGCCCTCGCACCAGAAATCAGCGAAGCCTGAGAACCGCAGGTTTTTGAGTCCGAACAGGTCCTGGAAGCCCCAGACAGCAGTGAACTGTACGGGAACTTTTGAAGGCAGGCTGACGAAATGTTTGTAGAGAACCTTGAGGTTGAGTGTATTGTTGAAATTCTCTGAATGCAGGAACCAGTCAACTCCGGCCAGGAAGGCACTGTTGACAGGAAATGCACCGTAATCAGTGCCGGGAACACCGAACAGGTTGCCCCAGGTGCCGAAACCGCCGTTGTACTCAATCTGGAGAGACAGGGGAGCCAGAGCGCTCTCAGACCAGAAATTCAGGCAGCGTGCGATCTCGAAATAAGTGTTGTTCGGAGAGATGACCTTTTTGCCGTCCCTGTTGTTGTAATCATAATCAATGAAGAAGAAAGTGTTTCCCCAGTTGTCCTGATGGAAACCTTCAAGAGTAGTTGTGAAATGCCCCCTTCCAAAATCGTAGAAAGTCTGGAAGTTGGTCTGTGCGTTGGCTGTCAGGCCCAATGCCAGAATCGCAAACAGCGAGATGAAGATTTTTTTCATAGTTATGTAATTAATAGGTATCGTTCTATTTCTCACTAAGCTGCAGCAGGCTCGAAACCTCTACGTCAGAGGGGATGGGGCGGCTGCGGGGAATGTCGACAATATCGATGATGAAATTGGCATAGACCGCCTTGGGATTGAACTTCTTCACCAGACGGACTGCAGCGGAAGCAGTGCCGCCGGTAGCCAGAATGTCGTCGTGGACAAGCACCACGTCTCCCGGCTCAATCGCGTCCGTATGCATCTCGATGACGTCGGTGCCATACTCCTTAGAATAAGATTCGCTGACGATCTCAGCCGGCAGCTTGCCGGGCTTTCGCACGGGGACGAACCCAGCGCCGAGCTTCGCCGCCACTGCGGCGCCCACTACGAAGCCGCGGGATTCTACTCCCGCCACCTTGGTAATGCCTTTGTCGCGGTACATCTCGCAGATGGAATCCACTATCTCCATAAGGCATCTGTGGTTCTTGAACAAAGTAGTTACATCAAAAAACATTATTCCCTTGACAGGATAATCAGGGACTTTCCGGATGTTGTCAACAAGCAGCTTTTTATCCATAGTCGATATAATTCACCTAAAGTTATATCTTATCTCACAGTCATACTCAATCCCCGCACTGTGTATTATGCACATTTTTTCAACAAAGGACAGCGGACGGAAAACAAAGACCCCGGAGGAAAAGCTCCGGGGTCTTCGAAAAATATATATGTGTCAGGGATTATGCAAGGAATCCGAGGAGCATACCGGCTGCAACTGCAGAACCGATCACACCTGCTACGTTCGGACCCATAGCGTGCATAAGCAAGTAGTTCTTGTCGTCATACTCCCTGCCCACGTTGTTGGACACACGGGCGGCATCGGGCACTGCGGATACACCTGCATTACCGATGAGCGGGTTGATCTTGTTACCTTCCTTGAGGAAGAGGTTGAAGAACTTGACGAACATCACACCTGTGAAAGTAGCGATGACGAACGAACCTGCGCCAAGACCGAAGATCAGGACAGATTTCAGCTGCAGGAACTGGTCGGCCTGGGTAGAAGCACCCACGGTAACACCGATGAGGATGGTGACGATGTCGACCAGCGGACCGCTTGCGGTATTGGCAAGACGACGGGTAACGCCACTTTCCTTGAGGAGGTTACCGAAGAACAGCATACCGAGCAGCGGAAGACCTGAAGGCACGATGAAAGCAGTCAGAAGGAAACCGATGATCGGGAAAATCTTCTTCTCGGTCGGAGAGACGGCTCTCGGAGGTCTCATACGGATAAGACGCTCTTTCTTGGTGGTGAGAAGGCGCATAATCGGCGGCTGGATAACCGGAACCAGGGCCATATATGAATATGCAGACACTGCGATGGCACCCATCAGGTCAGGAGCAAGACGTCCTGAGATGAAGATGGCGGTCGGACCGTCGGCACCACCGATGATACCGATGGCACCTGCCTCGCTGGGGCTGAAGCCGAGCAGAAGGGCGAGTGCGTAGGCACCGAAGATACCGAACTGTGCAGCGGCACCGATAAGCAGCAGCTTGGGATTTGAAATCAGGGCGCTGAAGTCAGTCATCGCACCGATGCCCAGGAAGATTAGCGGAGGATAGAAACCTCTCTGCACTCCTTGATACAGGATATTGAACACTGAACCTTCCTCGTAGACTCCCACATTCAAACCGGCGAACAACGGAATGTTACCGATAAGAATACCGAATCCGATAGGGATAAGCAACATAGGTTCCCAGTCAAACTTGATTGCCAAGAATATGAACAGGATACCCACAGCTATCATTATCAGATACTGGAGATTGCAGTTGGCAAAACCTGTGTATTGCCAGAACTGGATCAGATTGTTGATAATATTTTCCATTGACTGTTATCCGATAACGAAAAGAGGAGCACCTTCAAGGACTGAATCGCCTTTCTGTGCAAGGAATTTGACAATTTTACCACTGGTAGTAGCCTCGATATTGTTTTCCATCTTCATGGCCTCGAGGATGATTACAGCGTCGCCCTTGTTGACGGTATCGCCCACATTCTTGTTGATGCTGAGGATAACGCCGGGCAGAGGTGAGTTGACGACGGTCTCGCCGGCAGCTGCTGCGGGAGCAGAAACTTTCTGGGCGGGAGCTACGGGTGCTGCCGGAGCGGCTTTGGCCTTGTTGACTACAGTGACTATCTTGCGAGGCTTGGCCTCAGACCTCTCGAACTCTACTGAATAGGGAGTACCATTGACTTCGACCTTGGCGGAAGTCTCTTCTACCTCGTCGATAACGACATTATAATCGTTGCCGTTGATTTTGATTTTATATTCTTTCATATCTCTTATTTTCTGTTGATTTGGGGAAGTTGACGGAGAGAGTAAATCTTACTGCTCCAAGGTGAATATGTCCTGTCGGTGTGGTTCAGGGTAACGACGAAGCTTTCTTCATCGTGAGAATCATTCTCCTCCCTGAAGAGATGCAGAGCCATTGCGATTGCCGCATAGGTCTCGCCGGTAGTCACTTCTTCAGAAGCAGCTACGGCAGCCTTGACAGCCTCAGGGGCATTGGACTTGGCAGTTTTCTTCCTGCTGCGCTTGATAGAGGCATTACCGATCTGCTTGAAGATGATGTACAGGATGACAAGGGCAGTGAACACAACGGACATAGCGGTGAGGGCCATGATCCATCCGTAAGGGTCGATGCGGGCCATCTTCTGGCTCTTTGTCTCCTCGGTATGGGTCACGTTGGCAGCCCTCGGGGTAGTGCTCTGGGCGATGTTCCACTCGCCGTTTCCGTCGGTTTTCCTTGCGAATGACTGATCCGGGCCGAGATTGCCGGGAACAGTCACGCGGTCGATGATAGTCTTGCCGTCACCTCCTACGAAGAGAATCTCCTCGCCAGGTGCGATGTTGAAGTTGGTATACAGAGTTCCTTTGTGAGGGTTGTCATCGGTCCAGATAATCACGAACTGGCGCGGTTTGATCTTGGTGATGAGGTCTCCCTTGGGGAACATGTATTTCTTGAGGTTGTTCGGATCGTTGGTCAGATAGCAGCCCGAGATGTCAACAGTTCCGTAGGAAGAGTTGAACAGCTCGACCCACTGGCCGTGCTCTCCGAAATCGTCCATCAGGTCGCTTGTGTTTGTCACCATCAGCTCATTGATGCGCATTGCGGTCTGTTGCTGTGCCGCAGCGCCGAATGAGACAAGAAGCAGACTCAAGACGACAAGTGATTTGATATGTTTCATATTGAATTGCTTCTTGATTATTACAAAGGAAGGTTGTCGTGTTTCTTGGCAGGGTTGGTGAGCTTCTTGGTTGAAAGCATCTCGAAGGCGCGGATAACGCGGAAACGAGTGTTGCGAGGCTCGATAACGTCGTCGATGTAGCCATAAGATGCAGCCTTGTAAGGATTGCAGAAGAGATCGTCGTACTCTTTCTTCTTGGCTTCCTTGAGTTCTGCAGCTTCCTCGGGGCTTGCGCAAGCCTTGAGTTCCTTAGCGTAGAGGACTGCTACTGCACCGTCTGAACCCATCACTGCGATGTTGGCTGTAGGCCAAGCGTAGTTGATGTCGCCGCGGAGCTGCTTGCAGCTCATCACGATGTGGCTTCCGCCGTATGATTTGCGAAGGGTTACGGTTACTTTCGGAATTGTAGCCTCGCCGTATGCGTAGAGCAGTTTGGCACCGTGGAGGATGACGCCGTTGTACTCCTGCTGGGTACCGGGCAGGAAGCCGGGCACGTCAACGAGGGTGAGGATAGGAATGTTGAATGCGTCGCAGAAACGGACGAAGCGGGCACCCTTGCGGCTTGAGTTGCAGTCGAGAACGCCGGCCAGCACTTTGGGCTGGTTGGCTACGATGCCGACTGTAGAGCCACCCATACGGGCGAAACCGACGATGAGGTTCTTGGCATAGTCAGCGTGGATCTCGAAGAACTTGCCGTCATCAACGATGCTGCCGATAACTTCGTACATATCGTAGGGAGCATTCGGGCTGTCGGGGATGATCTCGTTGAGAGAATCTTCGGTACGGTCGATCGGGTCCTCGGTAGGCAGATACGGAGGTTCCTCCATATTGTTCTGAGGTATATAGCTGAGGAGTTCGCGGATTGTAGCGATCACTTCCTCTTCATTTTCGCAAGCGAAATGAGCAACACCACTCTTGCTGGCGTGTACGCTTGCACCGCCGAGCTGCTCCTGGGTAACTTTTTCGCCAAGCACCTGCTCTACTACTGCAGGACCGGTGAGGAACATATAGCTGGTGTTCTTGCACATAATGGTGAAGTCGGTCAGGGCCGGAGAATAAACGGCGCCGCCTGCGCAGGGGCCGAGGATGGCGCTGATCTGGGGAACTACGCCTGATGCAAGGATGTTACGCTCAAAAATCTCAGAGTAACCTGCGAGGGCATTTACGCCTTCCTGGATACGGGCTCCACCTGAGTCGTTGAGACCGATGACGGGAGCGCCCACCTTCATTGCCTGGTCCATAACCTTGCAGATCTTGAGGGCAAGAGTCTCTGAAAGGGAACCTGCATTAACGGTGAAATCCTGTGCGAAGACATATACCAGACGACCGTTGACGGTACCGTAACCGGTTACCACGCCGTCGCCGAGGAATTGTTTCTTTTCCATTCCGAAGTTCGTGCAGCGGTGCAGCATAAACATGTCGAATTCTTCGAAGCTGCCTTCGTCGAGGAGCATTGCGATCCTTTCACGAGCGGTATATTTACCTTTTTCGTGCTGTGCATCGATACGGGCCTGTCCGCCGCCGATACGGGCTTTCTCTCTGAGAGAAATGAGGCCTTTTACTTTTTCGAGTTGTTGACTCATATCAGTTGGGTTTGTTATTTGATGAT
>JAGCZI010000053.1 GCA_017960085.1 Bacteroidales bacterium | reverse complement strand
GGTAGTTCAGCGCGCGCTGTCGGTATGTCTCGGCTGTTTCCTTCTGCCCGAGACGCTCTGCCGTTCGGTAGATGGTCCAGTCGTCGTAAGCGTATTCAAGGGTGGTGGAAGCTCCGGTGGATGATGACTCCAGCGGCACGTAGCCTTTCTCGATGTAAGCTCCCAGGCCCTCAAGATAAGGCACGGTGGCAGTGGCGGTCATTGCTTCAAGGCAGCTCCTGGGGCTGATCTGCTGTCCTTCCTTGACGACAGTCGCGCCGAATGCCAGCTGGGTGGCGAGGCTGGGACCGTTCTTGAGGGCTTCAAGATCGTAGGCCACTACGTCGCTGAGCACCGACACCGCGTGGTAACCGCTCATACACCATCCTTCGTTGCCCATCAGGGACCAGATGGGGAGCAGGCCGTGGGCGCTCTGCTGCTGGTGTTCGAGCATCGACGCAGCCATATCGTGGGCGCGGCCGGGATGCATCAGCAGGAGCAGGGGATGCTCGGCGCGGTATGTGTCCCAAAGGGAGAAGACGGTGTAGTTGTCACCGCCGCTGTGGTGGATTTCTCCGTCCAGGCCGCGGTAGGCTCCGTCCACGTCGCTGTATATTGAAGGATTGATCATCGTGTGATAAAGAGAGGTGTAGAGCATACGCAGCTGGTCGTCAGAGCCGGTGGCCGAGAGTTTACCGAGTTCGCGGTTCCAGTCGGCTGCGGCTGCTTCTGCAATCTCGTCGAAACTTCGTCCGTCAGCCTCCGCTGCCAGATTCTTCAGGGCTCCTTCGACAGAAGTAGAACTGAGGGCGACTTCCACTTCCAGAGTGTTGTCAGTGGCTCCGTCCCAGTCGAAGTCGAACCAGCAGACGATGCCGCGCCCGGCCATTTCCGGGAAGTTGCGGTTTACCTTGAACTTCCTCCAGAAGCCGTTGTATGCAGAGGGGACGCTTTCTTTGTATCCATATTCCTTTACAGGTCTGGAGAACCGTATTGCGAAATAGGTATAGCGCTCGCGTGCCCAGCCCTGGGTGATGCGGTAGCCAGTGAGCAGGTTGTCGCCGTGCATACGGACGCTGGCCCAAAGGGTTTTGCCTTCATAGTTGTAGATGCCGTGCGACAGGTCGGCCACCAGATGGCGCTCGGAATCAGGGGCGGGGAAGGTGTAGCGGTGACGGGCAGTGCGGGTCGTGGCGGTGACTTCAGCCCGTATGCCGTAGTCCGCCAGCGTAACGGCGTAGTAACCCGGCGTCGCAGTCTCGCTGTCGTGGCTGAAGCGGCTTCTGTAGCCGGCTTCGGGCTGGGCGGCAGTGCCCGGGTTGAGATGCAGATTGCCGACAGTCGGCATCAGCAGCACGTCTCCGAGGTCAGAGTGGCCGGTGCCGCTAAGATGGGTGTGGGAGAAGCCGGTGATTGTGTTGTCGCTGTAGCGGTATCCTGCGCAGAGGGAGTAGACCTCGCTCTGGTATTTGCCGGCGACATTGTGAGGTATGGTGTCGGTGTCAGGACTGACCTGAACTCCGCCGAAAGGCACGCAGGCTCCCGGGAAGGTGTGGCCCATTCCGTCGGTACCGATGAAGGGATCGACGTATGATACGGGACTGAAAGAAGTCCCAGGACCATCAGAAGGACGTTCTGATGTCTGTTCGGCGACGTCTGTATTTGTGCTCTGGACGCCGCTCTGGCCGGTGTTGTTCTTGCAGCCTGCCAGCAGCATCGTCGCGGCGAAGGCGCATATAAGGGTGTGTTTCAGATTCATCTGTTGGATTCTTTGGCGGCGAAAGTTAGCAATAATCCGCTTTTTTGCGTACCTTGCAGAGTTATTGTACTTGAAAAACCTAAACTATTATGGTAACAGAATATCCTCACTACATTGCGAGTCTTCAGGACTCAGTCCGCAGATTCTGGGACAAAAAGGCCCTCAACGATGTCGGGGGCGAGAGCTACAGCTTCGGCGAGATGGCTGTCCGCATCGAAAAACTCAGCCTGTTTATGGCTGCGGCCGGCATCAGGCCCAAGGAAGACAAAGTGGCTATATGCGCCCATAACTGCGCACGCTGGGGAATGGTGTTCCTCGGCATCAATACCTACGGTGCCGTGGCAGTGCCCATCCTCTTCGATTTCACCCCTGACAGCGTCTGCAACCTCGTAGACCACTCAGACAGCGTGGGCCTTTTCACCACAGGCGCCAAATGGGCAAAGATGGACGTCAAGGCTATGCCCAAGCTGCGCTTCGCAGTAAACATCGAGAAGTGGGAACTGCTCTTCGCGGCTGACGACAAGGTCAAAGAGGCGTTCGATGGTATGGAGGCTGCCTATGCCGCCAAATATCCGAAGGGCCTCGGTCCCGACGATATCAATTATGCCACCGACAATATGGACGAACTCGCAATCATCAACTATACCTCAGGTTCTACCGGCAATCCGAAGGGTGTGATGCTGTCCCGCCGCAATATGAGTGCGATGATAGACTACTGCAACCGCTGGATGCCCATCAAGCCTGACTTCAATATGGTGACTATGCTTCCTATGGCCCATATGTACGGTCTGATGATTGAGTTTATGTACCAGGTATGCAACGGCTGCAGTATGTACTGGCTGGGCAAGACTCCGACTCCGGCTGTCCTGCTCAAGGCCTATGCCGACTATAAGCCCCACCTTCTGGTGACCGTGCCGCTGGTGATGGAGAAGATATACAAGAGCAAGATCAAACCCGTCGTGGAGAAGCCTGCAGTGAAAGTGCTGACTGCCATCCCCGGCGTGCGTCAGATTATCTTCAAGAAGATCAAGGACGGTCTTTACAATGCCTTCGGCGGGAATGTCGCTTCGTTCATTATGGGTGGCGCTCCGCTCAATCCCGAGGTTGAGAAGTGGTTCCGTGCCATCAAGTTCCCTTACACAGTGGGCTACGGTATGACAGAGGCCTGCCCGCTGCTGGCTTACCGCCCGTGGCAGGAGTATGTTCAGGGGTCCTGCGGCCGCGCCATCGACATCGTAGAGATCCGCATAGACTCTGAAGATCCCGAGCACGTAGCAGGTGAGATTCAGGCTCGCGGCCAGAGCGTGTGCCTCGGCTATTACAAGAATGAAGAGGCCAGCGCCGGCGCTTTCACCGAAGACGGATGGTTGCGCACCGGAGACCTCGGCACGATGGATGCCGACGGCAACGTCTTCATCCGCGGCCGCAGCAAGAGTATGATCCTTTCGGCCAACGGCCAGAACATATATCCCGAAGAGGTTGAGGCTATGGTCAACAACCAGCCCGGTGTGGCTGAGAGTGTGGTGGTAGACCGCGCTGGCAAGCTTGTCGCGCTGGTATATCCCGACCAGAACAATCTGCCCGGCACCGAGGAGGAACTTGCAGACTTCGCCGAAGCTATCCGCAAGGGCGCCAACAAGGTGCTGCCTATGTACAGCCAGCTGGCCAAGGTTGAGCTTCAGGACAAACCCTTTGAGAAGACACCTAAGATGAGTATCAAGAGGTTCCTGTATTCATAGCAGGTCCCGGTTCCACCATTCGTTACGATGTATAAGACTAAAGGGCTGAGAAACAGCCGTATCGAAGTGGCCGACGCCCTCAGGGGCATTGCTGTTGTCGGCATTATCCTGTACCACTCAGTCGAGCATTTCAACCTGGGCTCGATGCATCCTTCTCTGTCGCTTCCGTGCGACGGCTTCGTGTTCAATTTGCTGACCGTGCTGCTGTCCGGCAAGATGTACGGCATCTTCGCCCTGCTGTTCGGCCTGAGTTTCTTCATTATGAGGGACAACCAGGAGCAGAAGGGCAAGGATTTCTCTCTGCGCTTCGCGTGGCGTATGGTGCTGCTGTTCTGCTTCGGCGTCATCAATATGGCGTTCTACAACGGCGATATCCTCACTTTCTATGCCCTGCTCGGCCTGCTGATGATCCCGGCCGGATACCTGTCTACGCCGCTGCTCTGGGCCGTCACCATCTTCCTGCTGGTGCAGCCCATCGAGATATACAGCCTGCTGAGCGGGTGGAAACCCGATATCTCTGCGATGGGCAAATATTATATGACTATGGGCCAGGCCGCCGTAGAAGGCAACTTCTTCGAGTGTGCGGGTGCCAGCCTCAAGTACGGTTTCCTGACGTCCCTGCTGTGGTTCATCGGCAAGGGCCGTATGACCCAGACCCTCGGGCTGTTCTTCCTCGGCATCCTGTTCGGCCGCCTGAGACTGTTCTACAATGAGGGCAACAACCGCAAGGTGTGGCGCGTCGTGCTGGCAGTGTCGGCAGCAGCTGTCATTGCAGGCTCGATTCTGGGACACTGGGCCCGCGGCTCCGTCAGTTTCGGCAAGACCGACGCCCTGTTCCATCCGCTTTACAATCTTGCCATCCTGATGCTGATCGTGTCGGGT
>JAGCZI010000052.1 GCA_017960085.1 Bacteroidales bacterium | reverse complement strand
GCCGACGGCACGATTCCGGTCCTCGTACCCAACGCCCCTCGCAGGCCTGAACTCTGTCCGTATCACAAGCTGGTGCATATCAGTCCAGACGGGAAATATCAGGTCGACAGTGACTGCTGGCCGGTAGCCGAAATACAGAACGTCTCCCGCTTCGTCCTCTCTCCCGCCCAGGAATGGTATTATATGAAAAGCCACAGCGACTACCGCCCGCTGCCTCCCTACCATCCGAACTACACCGGTTCCAGAGCCTCAGGCGTCATTGAAATCATCTATCCCCAGCAGGGAATGCAGGTCGCAGCGCCGGTAGCCCTCGACGCCCGCAGCCAGGGCATAATATGCTCCGCAGCCCACAGCGACCCGCAGGCCACAATCTACTGGCACCTCGACGGCACATATCTGGGCGAGACCTCCCACGGCGAGCACAAACTCAAGATCATCCCCGAACACGGCCCCCACACCCTGACCCTCATCGATGCCAACGGCCACTCCGCCGCCGTCCGCTTCACTGCGATGTAGACTATTTCAGTTCCTCGATGTAGGGATCGTCGGCTGTTGAATTCTTCCAGGGACCTGCGACTCCGTTGCCGTTGGGATTACCGAACTTAACGAAGTTGGTCCAGTAATCCATCATTTTGTCGCTGAGTTCGTAATCGTGCTCAGTCATAGGACGCCAGCTGCGGCCAAGAGTATGGAACATATACCATAATTCGGCAGAATGGAAAGCTCCCGAATCGTCACCCGGAAGTTTGCGGTCGAAGAAATAGTGATAGACAGGTTCCTTGCTCTGAGTTGAGCGCAGCGCGCAGAATGCGCTGATGGCGCCACGCATATCGCCCATATCATCACCGTTGCTGCCTATCATATATGGAATGTCGAGAAGCTGGCCTGCATAGGCTGCCTCGTCGAAACTCTTGGGAATCAGATATCCGTCGGGATGGGTTCCGCCCATACCTGAACGCACTTTAGCGAGATCCTCGAGAGAAGCTTTGCGCATATCTGCAAGAGTATACAGGCCTGCATCATCCATCATCTTCTTGCCACGCTCGTCATAGGTACTCAGGGGAGTGCTGGAATTGCCTCCGCTGAGGAATTCTCCGAGACCGCCGCCACTCTGGATTATCGCCTTGCTTACAAGGCCTTTTGTGAGAGGCGAAGCTGCAAGGGTCTTGACGCTGCCGGCGCCTGCGCTCTGTCCCATAATTGTAATCTGTTTCGGATCGCCGCCAAATGCTTCAATATTGTTGTAGATCCACTTTATTGCAGCCAGCTGGTCATAGATGCCCTGGTTTCCAGATCCACCATAGCCGTTCTCAGCAGTCAGTTCGGGGTGTGAGAAAAAGCCGAGCTGTCCAAGCCTGTAGTTGATGGTCACCAGGATGACGCCGCGGGTGGCCCAGGCCTCTCCGTCAAAAGCGACATCGTTGCCGCAACCGCCGGAGTAGGCGCCGCCGTGTATCCACATCGCTACGGGAAGCTTGGCTTCAGGATGGCCGACTGTTTTTGCAGGAGCCCATACGTTCAGAAACAGACAGTCCTCGCTTGTCGGAGGAAGAGGCTCGGGTTGGAATTCCTTGTAGTAAAAAGAACCAGCCTGACGGCCGCGCTGCACAGAAGGGGCGCCGAAAGTATCGGCGACCTTTACACCTTCCCAGGGAATTACGGGCTTGGGAAGAGCCCAGCGAAGATCACCCACAGGTGCGGCTGCATACGGCACGCCTTTGAAAACCATTACTTCGGGATTGTCCGTCAGCACGCCGCGAAGCATTCCGCCTTCAACCGTTACAGTATCCGTCAATTTAGGAGCACAGGCCATCATCATCGAGGCCACGACACACAAAAGAACTAACTTGGTATTTTTCATCTTGATTGTTTTTAATAGTACTTGAACAAAGATAATGATTAATTTCCGTCTTTATTCAGATAGCAGTGGCCTCACGCGCCAGCGGGCAAGGTGTGCTAAAACAGTGCATACCTTGCCCGTCCCAAAATCGTATATAACTAATAATTAGATGGTTACGAAAAATAGGCGGGCAAGGTGTGTCGCATTTTTGCACACCTTGCCCGTATGCGCAAAGCAAAAAGGGCGCTTCAGCGCCGTGGCGAAGTGTGCGAAATGTCGAAGACATTGAGCCACGAAGCCACCCGGTTTCTGCGCAGCAGAAGCCGGCATATTCCCCTAGAGGGGAACGTCGCGAAGCGACAAGGGGTGAGGATACTCCACAAAAAAAGACGCACCGCTGAAAGCGATGCGTCTTTTTTTGTGGAGAATAAGGGAGTCGAACCCTTGACCCCCTGCTTGCAAGGCAGGTGCTCTAGCCAACTGAGCTAATCCCCCATTGTGCTTGAGAGTAGGACCGCGCGGAGTTGAACCGCGGACCTCTACATTATCAGTGTAGCGCTCTAACCAACTGAGCTACGATCCTATATAATAAATGGAAGACAAGAGCTGCGTGAAAGCAGAACGGAATCAAACTCCAAAAAGGAGGTGTTCCAGCCACACCTTCCGGTACGGCTACCT
>JAGCZI010000051.1 GCA_017960085.1 Bacteroidales bacterium | reverse complement strand
ATAGCGCGCATCTTCTGCTTTCAGTGCGTCGTAGGAGAAATCGCCGTTGAAGCTGTTGACTATACGCCAGTACTTCGCACCTGCAGTCTGGCTGTATACCGTCTCGAAATCGAGGTTCAGGCCGCCTGAGCTCTTGTCCTCCGGCAGGAAGTATTCTCCTCCCGCGTCACGGAAGATCTGGGCCAGGAAGCTGCGGCCGCCGCCGACATACCAGTTGCCGCCGTGCAGCTCGCCGCTGAGCACGACCGGCCGGCCCTGCGTTGCGGCTGCCTTGTCCTTGAGTTCGTTGTAGCGCCGCTCGATGCCTGTGAAAATTTCATTGGCAGCCTCCTCATTCCCGGTGAGCAGTCCTACGAACTTGATCCATTCGGCCTGTCCGAGAGGAGTGGTCTCCTGGTAGCCGAGATGCGGCACGAGAGGGATATCCATACCCCTGAGGGCCTCATAGCCTCCGCGTTTGAAGGGCGAGATGAGTATCAGGTCGGGGTCGAGGCCGATGATGACCTCGTTGTCGAAATTGCCTTCGATGCCTATCCTCTTGATGCGGCCGTCGGCAAGACGGGCCTTGACGTCGGCGTTGAAGAGATGCCGGGTGCTGGTGATGCCGGCCACGCAGTCCAGCTCATCCATACAGATGAAGTTCGACAGCTGGAGCGAAGTCATACAGACCACTCGCTTCACGGGCACTTCGAGCACAGAATAGCCTTCCGGGATGCGGGCGGGCTTGCTGCCGTCTTTCACCAGAAGGTAATGGAAACTCTGGCTCTCCTCCCTCAGCGGGTCCTGGATGTCTACCAGGCAGCCGTCATCGGTGTATGTCACCCGGAAACCTTCGGCATATACCGGTTTGATGGCGCCTTCTTTCCCTTCGACGGGAATGGCGGCCTTGCGGTGCGAGCCGTCCCGGCAGGCTGGCGCCAGGATCAGGACGGCAAGCATTGCGATTATGGGAATAAGTTTTCTCATATCAGTTCCAAAGATACAAAATATCGGTCTCACCCCAGTAGAGATGGGTGTACCCTGCAATTACATTCTTGTAGCGGTATAAAGGCGTGCCTGCCGGTTCTCCCGCTGCGTTATACTGAGTGGCGACAGACGGCAGCGCGTCCGGGGCGGTCAGCGACGAATAGTGGAACTCGTGGCCCTTCCATACGCGGTCAGACGCATCCACTATGCGGCGGTAGCCCATATGCAGCCTGGCCCCTTCCATCGTGGCGGCGAAAGGCAGCACCCCACACATTGCGCAGGGGCCGCCGGCAACTCCTTCTATGCCCTGGGAAAGCCATATCATACCCCCGCATTCAGCAAGGATGCGGCCTCCGTCTTCGGCATATTCGCGCACCTGGCGTTTCAGGGCTTCCTGCGCTGCCAGTTCACGGGCGTAGAGCTCCGGATATCCGCCGGGGAAATAGACCAGGTCAGCCTCGGGCAGCGGATCGCCGGCCAGAGGACTGAAGAAGGTCAGCTGCCCTGCCTGGGCAAGCCGTGAGAGATTCTCACGGTATATGAAATTGAAGGCTGCATCGCGGGCCACTGCTATGCGGAGCGGGCGCTCGGCAGCCATTGCGGGAGCCGGCTCGGCAGCGGGGAAGGCGGAGTCTGTGCCGGTCCGTTGCAGCAGTTCGGCCAGGTCCACATAACGCCCCACAATTTCGGCCGCCTTTTCGCAGCGATGCCTCATCTCGTTGTCATCGGCCAGCTGCAGGCCGAGGTGGCGGGAAGGTATCTCCAGCTCCGGAAGACGGGGCAGGGCGCCGAGGCACGGCAGGCCCGCGTCTTCTGCAGCCTGACGCAGCAGCCGCTCGTGACGGGCCGAACCTACCTGGTTGAACACCACTCCGGCGAACTGCAGTCCCGGCCGGAAGTGCTTCATCCCCCACAGCTGGGCTGCAAGGGTGTAAGATGTCGAACGGGCGCCGGCCACCAGCACTACTGGAGTGTCGGTCAGCCGGGCTATGTCGGCGCTGCTGCCTGCCGAACGGTCATAGCCGTCATACAGGCCCATCACCCCTTCTGTCACACACACGTCAGCATCGGCTCCGTAACGGGCGTAGAGGTCCTTCACGTGGTTTTCAGAGGCAAGCCAGGTGTCGAGGTTGACGGATGCGCTGCCTGTGGCAGCCTCGTGGAAGCGGGTGTCGATATAGTCCGGTCCGCATTTGAAGGGCTGCACCTTCAGGCCGCGGTCTGCAAGGGCGCGCAGGATGCCCATCGTGACGGTCGTCTTGCCGCTGCCCGAGGACAGGGCGCCTATGAGGAATCGGGATTTCATTGCAGGAACAGTCTGAATTTGACGAAGAATGCGCGGCCTGGCTTCTGGAGCATATAATTGTCGTATGCCAGCGCATTCAACAGGTTTGTGCATTCAAAAGAGAGATTGTAACGTCCGCCGTGCCAGGAGTAGGCCAGCGAAGCATTGGTCAGGTGCTGCGTCGGCACCATAGCCTTGGTGCTTGCGGAGCCGTAGGCAGCCCAGGTCAGATAGAACCAGTGCACCCACTGGTAGTCGACCGTGAGGCGCAGACGGCTGTCCTTCAATCCTACATTGTGGAAAGTATATGAGGCTTCTGCATTAGCGAAGGCCCAGGGACGGTTGGGAGTGCGGTTGCGGTAGGTCACGGAGGGCCGCCCGGCCTGTGTGAATTCCCTCATATCGCGGCAGTCGTCGTAGCTTGCATTGACGGCCAGATGCAGGCGGCCGGCCCAGTCGTAGCGCAGCGAGCCGTCGACTCCCTTGATGTGGACGGCGTCCACGTTGACATACTGCATCATTCCTTCGGTTTCAGACACTGTGGCCTGGATGAAGTTGTCCACCAGGCGAAGGAAGCCGTTAGCTTCATAGGATATCACGTGGCCTCCTCCAAGGTCCAGGGCTCCGAAGACGCCGAGGTTGACGTTCTCGCTGATCTCCGGCTTCAGGGCCACGTTGGGGAAGATGGTCGAGCCGTTACCGAGCACTTCGCGCGATATAGGGAGCCGCACGCTGTGCTCATAAGAAGCCTTAGCTGACAGCGACGCGGTGATGTCGAAGCGGCTGCCCAGGCCGTAACCGATGTAGTTCTGGGCGTCGTCAGGCTTGATGTCGGGCAGCCCTATGCGTTTGGAGTCCTCGCTCTGCTCCACGTGCAGGTGGTTGATGTAATCTTTGACGAAGATTGCGTTGGTCATCCTGCCTTCCATCAGCGACTGGTTGTATGAGAGGCCGACAACGTGTTTGGCCAGCACGTCACGGGTGGGGACGAATGACTTGTCGACCTCGTCGCTCTGGCGGTTGCCGGTGCGGTTGAGCTGGTAGTTGAGAGTGAGGGAATGTCCCTGAGCCAGCTTGAAATCCAGGTTGCCGCGCGCAATGGTCATCGGACGGTAGAAATGGCGCATCGACTTGCCGCGGCCGCGGATCTCGCTCAACGAGCCGTCGATATATGTGCCGTCCCAGTAGTAGCGGCGGTAGGTGGTGTCTATGGTCACGGAGTGGTCCTGTGTCTGCGACACTGAAGCCGTCACGCCCAGACGGTCGTCGAGCAGCCCGGTCTTCAGATAGCGTGCCGCAAAGTTGTAGGACATAGTGTTGCGCTCCACCTTGCCGTAGACGTATGACTGGGTCGCGCCGGTCTGCACTTCCTTGTCGACTTTCGACACGGAAGCCGACACGAAGAATTCATCGGCCCATCGGCGGTCGGCAACTCCGGCTTCGAGCTGTCCGAACAGCGACAGGTAGCCGTCGTGGAAACGCGGAAGGTCCTTTACGACAAAGCCGCTGTGGTCCTCGTTGCGGACCTTGACTGCGCGCATTATGTAGTCGTTCTTGGAATAGCTGGCGCTTATGACAGGACGCAGTATCAGGCCTGTCTTCTTGCCTGTGTACTGGGCCGCGAAATCGCCTTTGTGGGTATGGAACGAACCCAGCCCGTAGGACAGGTCCAGGAAGTCGCTGGCGCGGCGGTTAGTGATGATGTTGACGGCTCCTCCCAGCGCGTCGCTGCCGAAGCTGGCAGGGATTACGCCCTTATAGATTTCCACCCTGTCGATGATGTTCACAGGCAGGTTGGCCAGCGTCATACCGGTGCCTTTGGCATCCAGGGGCATACCGTCCAGGAAGTACCGGATGGAATTGCCCGACATACCGTTGATGGAAAGGTCAAAATCGCTCCCCACCCCGCCTTCTTCGCGGATGCGGATGCCGCTGGTGCGGTCGATGGCCTGAGTCAGGGACTGGAGGGTGGCCACCTGGCTGCGTATGCTCACCGCGCTGACGGCATAGGCGCCTTCCCTCAGCTGCTGTTCGCGGGTCTTGGCCGTAACAGTCGCATTGTCCAGCACCACGGTGTCCTGCAGGCTTGACTGCGCTGCAACGTTGTGCGCGACAAATGAGAGTGCTATAGCAATGAGGATTATTGTCTTCCTTTTCATATTCAGCCCGCGCCTGTTCCTGAGCGCGCGTAATTCGCTGCTTACGGTAGGTCTTCTGGCTTTCCCCAATTCTGCTCAGCCTTCCCGGACTTGCATCCAGTGGCGTGGGATAGAACAGACATTTGCGGGGATTACAGCTGCAGGTACAGCTCCGGCTTCCAACCGGATTCCCTTTCATCGGCTACGTGAGCGTAACCGACTGCCGAAAAGCGCCACGAAGTTAGAATAATTGGGCGAAAAAAACTATTTTTGGAGAGTGAAACGCATCATCCTCATAACCGGTGGAGCCCGTTCAGGGAAAAGCACCCAGGCTGAAGAAATGGCCCTCAGTCTGGCCCCCGACCCGGTGTATCTTGCGACCGCCCGAATCTGGGACGAAGAGTTCCGCGAGCGGGTGCGCCGTCACCAGGAGCGCAGGGGTCCTCAGTGGACCAATCTTGAAGAAGAAAAGTTCCTAAGCCGCCACGATGTAGGCGGCCGTGTGGTGCTTGTCGACTGCCTGACCCTGTGGGCTACCAATTTCTTCTATGATATGGAAGGCGACACTGACAGAGCGCTGGAAGCGGTCAAAGCCGAATTCGACCGTTTCACCTCACAGGACGCCACTTTCATCTTCGTGACCAACGAAATCGGATTGGGCGGGACTTCGCAGAACGAACTCCAGCGCAAGTTCACCGACCTGCAGGGCTGGATGAACCAGTATGTCGCAGCCCGCGCCGATGAAGTTTTCCTGATGGTGAGCGGAATCCCCGTTAAAATCAAAGGATAGCAGATGACTGAATTCCATATTGAACATCCCGACCAGGCATTAAGACCTGCGCTTCAGGCAAAGATCGACGACCTTACCAAGCCGAAAGGCTCCCTCGGGCGGCTCGAAGAACTGGCTCTGCAGGCCGGCCTGATACAACAGACTCTCACGCCTGAGCTGAGGCATCCCCAGAACATAGTCTTCGCCGGAGACCACGGCATAGTGGACGAAGGTGTCAGCATAGCTCCCAAGGAAGTCACCTGGCAGCAGGTATGCCATTTCACCCACCCCCAGGGCACCGGCGGAGTCAATTTCCTCTGCCGTCAGCACGGCTTCACTCTCAAGGTGGTGGATGCCGGCGTGGATTACGACCTGCCCCGCGACCGCGGCATCATCGACCTCAAGGTCGGCCGCGGCACCCGCAATTTCCTGCACGGGCCTGCGATGACCCTGGAGGAGATGGACAAGTGCCTGGCCGGCGGGGCCTCAGTGGTCCGCCAGTGCTTCGACGAAGGCAGCAACGTCATCAGCTTCGGCGAGATGGGCATAGGCAACACCTCCCCTTCTTCGATATGGATGGCTTATTTCACTGGCATCCCGCTGGCCGAGTGTGTGGGTGCCGGCAGCGGTCTCGACAATGAAGGAGTGCGCCACAAATACGATGTGCTTCGCAGGTCGATGGAGGCATACACCGGCGACGGTTCTGCCCTAGACATAATCCGCTGGTTCGGCGGCTTCGAGATGGTGATGGCCGTGGGTGCGATGCTGCAGGCTGCCGGGCTGAAGATGATAATCCTGGTGGACGGCTTCATAATGACCGCCTGTATGCTGGCGGCCTCGAAGCTGCATCCTCAAGTGCTGGACTATGCCGTCTTCGGCCACTGCGGCGACGAGTCCGGCCACCGCAAGATGCTGGACGCACTGGGCGCAAAGCCGCTGCTGAACCTGGGTCTCAGGCTGGGCGAAGGCACCGGCGCCATCTGCGCCTATCCTATACTTGAATCTGCCGTCCGGATGATTAATCAGATGGATACATTCTCCGGCGCTGACATAACCAAATACTTCTAAGCGATGAGACTGCTTGCCGCCCTGACTTTCTTCACCCGCCTGCCCTTCTGGCGCATCCGCGAGATTCCTGCCGAGGCTTTCAAGCGCGTGGTTCCGCTCTGGCCGCTGGTCGGCTGGCTGACCGGTTTCGTGACGGCGGCAGTGCTCTGGCTGTGCAGCAATGTAATGCCTTTGACTCTGGCTTGGATAGCAGCCCTCGTGGCCCGTCTGCTGCTCACAGGCTGTCTTCACGAGGACGGCCTGGCCGATTTCATCGACGGCTTCGGCGGTGGCAACACCCGAGAGCGGACGCTGGCCATAATGAAAGACTCCCACATCGGGACCTACGGAGTCATCGGCCTGATTGTGTATTTCGCGCTGATGCTCCAGCTTCCGGCCAGCTTGTCGCGCGACACTCTCTGCGTCGTCGTGCTCGCCGGGGACTGCTGGGCCAAATGCTGCGCCGCCCAGCTGACCAATCTCCTGCCCTACGCCCGCAATGAAGAGGAAGCCAAGAACAAGACGGTTTATTCCCGTATGAAATGGCACGAGCTGCTGCTGTGTCTCGTCTTCGGCATCGCGCCGGCGGCAGTGATGACTTTCTGGCTCGACTGGATGCCTTTCGTCTTTTTCTGGCAGCTCGGCATCCCGGTAATCGTGATGCTGCTTCTCGCAGGACTGATGAAACGGCGCATCGCCGGCTACACCGGAGACTGCTGCGGGGCCACCTTCCTCCTCTGCGAACTGTCATACTACATAGCAATCCTTTTAAACGTAACTATATGAAAAAATTACTCATCATTATGCTCATCGTGCCGCTGATGTTCGCCTGCAAGAGCTACGAACAGCCCGAACTCGGCACCAGGAGCGTTT
>JAGCZI010000050.1 GCA_017960085.1 Bacteroidales bacterium | reverse complement strand
CTCACCGATAGAAAAAATACTCCTGACCGGCTCTGGAGGTCCGTTCCTTAACGCCTCCAGGGAAGAAATATACAACGCCACGAAGGAACAGGCCCTTAACCATCCCCGGTGGAAGATGGGCGCCAAGGTGACAATCGATTCTGCAAGCCTGATGAACAAAGGACTGGAGCTGATCGAGGCCAGCTGGCTGTTCAACACCGCCCCGGAAGACATCGAAGTGGTCATCCACCCTCAGTCCGTGATCCACTCGATGGTGCAGTTCGAGGACGGCACTGTGATGGCGCAGATGAGCCTGCCTGATATGCGCATTCCCATCCAGTATGCCATCGGCTATCCGCTCCGCCGCCGTCTCGACACAAAACGCATAGACTTCGCAAGTCTGGCGTCGATGACATTCTTCAAGCCGGATACTGACCGATTCCCCTGCCTGGGATATGCCTACGCTGCTCTCAGGGAAGGGGGCAACGCCACCTGTGTAATGAATGCTGCCAACGAAGTTGCCGTGGCCGCATTTTTGCAAGGGAAAATCCGCTTCGGACAAATCCCTGAAGTCATTGACCATACGATGTCGGTTTCGAAAATAGTCCGCACCACGGACCTGGAATCGATTTATGATACAAACGATTCGGCAAGAAAGACTGCCGAAGAATATGTCAACAAATTGTAAAGATGATAGTTTTAGTCAAGATAGTACAAGTCCTTTTCGCCCTCTCGCTGCTGGTTCTTATCCACGAATTCGGCCATTTCCTATTCGCCAAGCTTTTCAAGATAAGGGTCGAGAAGTTCTATATGTTCTTCAACCCGCAGTTCTCCATAATGAGGGTCAAGAAGTTCAAGGGCAAGCTGCATTTCAAGTTTTTCTCAAAGAACGTCCCCCCGGTATCCGCAGACGCCGACCTCAGTGCGCTGGATGATGATGACTGGAACAAATACCCCGACAACACCGAATACGGCATCGGATGGGTTCCGCTCGGAGGTTACTGCGCCATCGGCGGAATGATCGACGAGACCACCAAGGCTGACCAGCTGAGCAAGGAGCCGCAGCCCTGGGAATTCCGCACAAAGCCTGCCTGGCAGCGCTTCCTCGTGATGTTCGGAGGCGTGTTCTTCAATTTCATCCTGGCCATCATCCTTTACGCTTCAGTGCTGCATCACTGGGGCGAACAATACATCAAGAATGAAGATGCAACCTACGGAGTAGCCGTCAACGACCTGGCCTATGAGATGGGCTTCCGCAACGGCGACAAGATCCTGAGCTTCGACAACGTGCCTATAGACGACTTCTCCCAGCTGCAGGTCGATATGATCCGCTCGAGAGCCGCTACCGCCCAGGTCCTCAGAGGCAACGACACCATACAGATTGCCATCGACCCTGTCTATATGCCTGCGATGCTCAACTCCGCAGGAATGTTCAGCCTGGCCTTCCCGTTCGTGGTTGACAGCCTGGCCGCCGATTCTCCCAACGCCGGCAGTGGACTGCAGAACGACGACAAGTTCGTCGGCATCAACGGAAATGAGATGTTCCTTGTGCAGGACATCCAGAAAGAACTCGCCAGACACAGGGAAGACTCAGTAGTAGCTTCTGTCGACCGCGCCGGCGAAGTGTTCGATGTGCCGCTGGCCGTGGACACTGCAGGCCACATCGGTGTGCTGCTGGAGAGCGACCCGTACAAGTTCTTCCACATTACCGAGCACACATACTCCTTCCTGCAGGCCATTCCCGCCGGAATAGCCAAGGCCTGGAACTACATAGGCAGTTACATCAAGGAACTCGGCCTCATCTTCTCGCCCAAGACCAAGGCCTACAAATCTGTCGGCAGTTTCATTTCAATCGGCCGCGTATTCCCGGGCACCTGGGACTGGTACAGGGTGTGGAGCCTGACCGCGATGCTGTCGATAATGCTGGCTGTGCTCAACCTCATCCCTATCCCCGGTCTTGACGGAGGACACATCCTCTTCCTGCTGATAGAGATGATTACCGGCCGCAAGATGAGCAACAAAGCTATGGAGGTGGCCCAGACCATAGGAATGATATTCCTTCTGGCCCTGATGGTGCTGGCCTTCGGCAATGACATACGGAGCTTGTTCAAATGACAATAATCATCGTATTATGAAAACGAAAAAGACCATAGGACTGATTGGCGCGATTGCCATCCTCCTGACGCTGTCAGCCGCGTGCAAGAATAACGGCGGCAGCGGCGAAAAGATCCTGCCGTCCATAAGCGGAAAAGCCGGCGAAATCGCAGTCGTATGCTCAAGAGGCGACTGGGAGGCAGAGCCCGGCAATGCAATCAGGGAAATAATGGCCCAGGATTGCCCCTATCTCCCGCAAGTGGAGCCCCTCTACACTCTTTTCAATGTTCCCACCCAGTCGTTCAGCAAGATCTTCGAGGTGCACCGCAACATTATATGGCTCAATATCGGAGAAAACTATCCCGAAGCAAAGATGGTTCTCAACAATGATGTCTGGGCTGCACCGCAGACTGTGGTACGCTTCGAGGCCAAGGACCCGGGCGCCGCTGCCACCCTTATCCGCGCCAATGCCGAAACGCTGCTGGCAATCTTCGAACAGGCCGAGCGCAACCGCATCATCGACAGCTCCCGCGAGTTCGAGGATCTGTCCATCCGCAAGCAGGTATCCCAGTTCATCGGCGGCTCGCCCTGCTTCCCTACCGGATACAGCATCAAAAAAATCACCTCTGACTTTATGTGGATTTCGAATGAGACCACATTCACGAACCAGAGCATCCTGATTTACAAATATCCGTACACTTCACCCCAGGATCTGTCAGCCAAGGCTCTTGCCGAAAAGCGAAACGAAGTCACACAGGAGAACATCCCCTGCACCAGGGAGAACAGCTACGTGATCATCAACCCTATGATCGAACCCGGCTACAAGAGTATGAAGTACAAATCTCTGGAGTTTGCAGAGATGCGCGGCCTGTGGGAAGCATACAACGACTTTATGGGCGGCCCCTATGTGTCACATTCTTTTGTAAATCCGAAAACCAATGAAATAATCGTCCTTGACGCTTTCGTATACGCACCGAAATACCCGAAACGCAATTACCTGCGCCAGGTTGAATCCATTCTTTACTCATTTGAGTGGGATGAATAAAAGAAAACTCCAATCTTTTTAACAAAAAATTTGCATTGGAGGAAAAAAAATTTACCTTTGCAGTCCCTTTTTGAAGGAAACCGCACCGGTGGGTTCGTCTAACGGTTAGGACTCAAGATTTTCATTCTTGCAATAGGAGTTCGATTCTCCTACCCACTACTTTTATTATAAAAAAACTAGTAATGGCAAATCACGCATCAGCAGACAAGCGTTTCCGTCAAAGCGAGACACGCAGATTGCATAACAAGTATTATGCAAAAACTACCCGGAATGCCATCAAGGCTATCCGGAACACAACAGACAAGGCTGCAGCCGAGGCTCTGGCCCCCAAAGTTTATTCAATGATTGACAAACTTGCAAAGACATCTGTCATTCACAAAAACAAAGCAGCGAATCTGAAAAGCGGAATCGAACTCCATATCAGCAAACTGGCATAAATTGTCAATTCGAGCGTTCGATTAAGAAAAACTTTCCAACCTTTGGCTGGAAAGTTTTTTTTTTACACTGCAATGAAAGCAATCAAACAATGGCAGGCAGAAGAGCGCCCGAGGGAAAAGATGGCCACCAAAGGCGCCGAGGCCTTATCTAACTCAGAATTACTGGCCATAATACTACACACGGGTGACAGCGGCCGCACTGCTGTCGACCTTGGAAGAGAGCTGATAGAGCTTGCCGGCGGCTCACTGAAAGACCTGGCGAATATGACTCCGGACCGTATGAGCAGCCTCAAGGGCATCGGCCCGGCAAAGGCAGTCACCATAGCTGCCGCAGTGGAACTTGGCAAACGAATCGCCCTGGACAGCTGCGAGGAGCTGCCGCCGGTCTACAGTTCAAAAGCCGTCGCCGACATGATGAAGCCCCAGATGGGCGGGTTGCTGCACGAAGAGTGCTGGGTGCTGTACCTCAACAGGGCGAACCGCCTCATAGGCAAGGAAAGGATCAGTATGGGAGGTGTTTCCTCGACCGTGATGGATATCAAGATCATCGCCAAGAAAGCAGTCGAGAAACTGGCAGGGAGCATCATCCTGCTGCACAACCACCCTTCGGGCAACGTGGTGCCCAGCAGCGAGGACAGAAGGCAGACCCTGGCCCTTCGTAAAGCCGTGTCGCTCTTCGACATAGACCTGTTGGACCACATTATCATCGGAAACAGCAGATATTTCAGTTTTTGTGACGAAGGGATTTGATTTTGAGAAAAATGTTTCTACCTTTGCCACCCGATTAACCAAAAACGGATTTTTTGCATTATGGCAGAGTATTTATCAGCTGACAAAAAGCAAGAGATTTTCGCTAAATACGGAAAGTCTAATACTGACACCGGCTCAGCAGAGAGTCAAGTTGCTTTATTTTCCTACCGTATCGATCACCTTACCGAGCATCTGAAGAAGAACCACAAGGACCACAACACCCAGCGTGCACTTCTCCGTCTCGTAGGTAAGAGGCGTCGCCTTCTTGATTATCTCAAGGAGACTGACATTGAGAGATACAGAAATATTGTGAAGGAACTCAACCTTCGTAAATAATCACATAGGAAATTTATTGAGGGGCTGCCGTTACCGTACAGCCCCTTTTTTTTGGATATTATTTTTTTGTTGTATTAATGAACGTTATCAAGAAAGAAATTCAATTGTCGGATGGCAGGACAATTGAGATTGAAACCGGTAAGCTTGCAAAACAGGCCGACGGTTCTGCTGTTGTCAAAATGGGTGGCACTATGTTGCTGGCCACCGTCACTGCTGCCAAAGAGGTAAAAGAGGGTACTGATTTTATGCCCCTCACTGTTGACTACAAAGAGAAGTATTACTCTGCCGGCCGTTTCCCTGGCGGTTTTATGAAAAGGGAAGGCAAATCATCGGATTACGAGATCCTCATCTCACGTCTCATCGACCGTCCTATCCGTCCTCTGTGGCCGGATGACTTCCACCTCGAAGTGTTCGTGAATGTATACCTGATCTCCGCTGAGAAAGACATCCAGCCCGACGCTCTCGCCGGCCTGGCTGCATCTTGCGCACT
>JAGCZI010000049.1 GCA_017960085.1 Bacteroidales bacterium | reverse complement strand
GCCTTGTTCCAGTTGGCCTTGTAGAAGAAGAATGCATCCTTCTTAGTCTGGCGGTCGTGGGTTATGAGGCCTTTGTTGTTGAGATTGTTTACGTCGCCTTCCTGGCGCATACCGCTTCCGAAGTCGAACATATTCCACAGGAATGAACCCCATACATAGTCGCGTTCTGCGATGGTCTTCCAGTTGTTGATGTGGATGTATGTCTGTTTCTCTTCGGGATGCCAGTGGCCGCGGGATACGGAACGGACGTCGACCTCCTGCTCGGGACCGTACTTGGCAACGTGTACCGACAGGGCGGCGCCGCCGCCATACTCGCTGATGCTGATGAGGGCGTTGGGGAAGCGGGCGTGCCAGTCGTCAAGGAACGGACCAAAATCTGCCACAGTGTCGTAGTACCAGCCGAAATATTTGTTCCAGCCGGTGCCGTCGGTGGTAGTTATATATGTGTGCTCCTGGTCGGTGGCGCAGGTGGTCAGGCGGCCGGGGTCAAGCTCGTGGGCGATGGCGTTGAGGTCAGCCACGATAGCGTCGATATTGTCGTGAACTTCGTTGAAAAGTCCCCAGAACACGATTGAAGGGTGGTTGAAGTTCTGTATAATCATTTCTTTCAGCTGGAGGCGCAGGTTGTCGCGGAATCCTTCATAGTCCACATAGCCTGCGACGAAGGGGATTTCCTCCCATACCAGGAAGCCACGCCTGTCGGCTTCGCGGAACATAAAATGAGCCTGAGGGTAGTGGGCAAGACGCAGGGCATTGGCTCCGATCTCGTCGAACAGGTCGTAGTCGGCCAGGTGCTGTTTCTCTGTCAGCGCCGATGCGATGCCCGCCCAGTCCTGGTGGCGGCATACTCCGTGGAGTTTGATGTGCCTGCCGTTGAGGAAAAATCCATTGTCTTTGTCAACCCAGAAATAGCGGAAGCCGATGTTCTCCTCGATGCGGTCGATCTCCTTGCCGTCCTTTTTCAGCACGGTGACAGCCTTGTAGAGATAAGGGTCTTCCTTTCCGTTCCACAGGTGCGGATTGTCAACTCCCAGGGCGCAGATCGCCAGATCGTTGTTGATGAGGGTTGAAGCACGCTCAGCCACAATCTTTCCTGCAGCATCTTCGATGGCGAAGTAAACCTCGCATCCGCTGTAGTCTTTAGAAGTTGAAAGATGTATCTCTGCACGCACTTCTGCTCTTTTCTCATTGACTACGGGCTGGTAGATCAGCACTCCGTTCGATCCGAAGTAGAGGGGAGAGATGCAGGCCTCGTCAGTAACTATCATCCAGGCATCGCGATAGAGGCCTCCGTAGATGTTGAAGTCACCGGCGGTCGGAGCAATGTCAAAAACAGGCTCGTTGTCGCAGATTACTGTCAGGCTGTTTGCCGTGCCAATGCGGAGATAATCGGTAACCTCGAATGTGAAGGTATTGTAGGCTCCCTTGTGTTCGCCGACGATTTTACCGTTCACCATCACTGTCGCTTGTGAGCCGGCTCCCTCGAACTGGAGGAATACTCGTTTGCCGCGGTATTCGTCAGGAACGTCGAACTGTTTGGTGTATGTGCCGTAGCCTCGGCGATATCCGCCGTCGTTCATAAAATCTTCCGCATTCCACGTATGTGGCAGGTTGACAACCTGCTGGCCGCCGCCGGCACCTCCGCGGGCAAAGCCGCCCCAGCGCCCTCCGCCGGCAGAGCGGGTGGGAGTAAAGTTCCACGCTTCATTCATAGAAATAACCTCGCGTGCATCCACCGATGCCGAAAGGAGCAGAGCCAGACACAGACCTGCCAGAAATATCGTTTTTCTCATTAAAAAAAAGGTAATTGTTTCTCTGCACCAAATATAGGAAAAAATACGCGCATAATTTGCGCCATTTTTACATACAATTGACGCGGTTTGACACGGCTGCTGCTTTTTCAGTCTACTTTTGTATCTGAAAAATAACCGCAAGGCATCATAAATTTTCTTTGCAAGAATAAACAATTAATACATATATTTATACCATGAAAAACAAAAAAGGTCTTATCATTCTGTCCACGGTAGTTGTGATCTGCGCCGTGGGTTTTATTGTTTCACCCCTTGTGGACTGGTCTGTGGACAGTGGCAGCACCAGCGGTGACATTTCAAAATCTTCACGCTTCTCCCGCAAGACTGCGACCGAGAGTCTTACGAATATGGAAGAACTGATGCTGAACGACGAATCATATAAGAACGGCGTCGTTGTATCATACGTTGTAATGCAAACCCGCGCTCAGCAGTTCGCCAATCTGGTGGATGCTTCCAACGAAGTGGCCGGTCAGATTGCCGAGTTTGCATCTACCCTTAAAGATATGGATAAAGCACGCCAGACCGCGAAGAACGTCTGCGCATCACTCGCACAGGCCGGTGACGATATCAACGCCACCCTTGAAGGGGAGTCGCGCCCGGATCTGGCCCAGAACACGATGAACGCTTCCCTGGCCTATATGACCCTTCAGAAGCAGAACGAGCTTGCCGACCGCTTCATCGAGACGGCCGACAACTATCTCAAAAAGGCTGAAGGAAACGACCGCCTCAAGTTTGTCCGCGACCAATGGGTGGATTATCAACGTTTGACCGCTGCACTCGATGGTGACGAAAAGAGTGCCAAGGAGCTGGAAGACAAGGGCTATCTTTTGACTTCAGAACGTGGTGCTGCTGCCTTGAAAGAATTCGATGGCCACATTCAGTTCGGTTTCGCCCAGTTCGGCGTGCTCTGTGAGTCTATCAACGTGAGCACCGAGTTGGGTGATGCTTATAAGGACATAACTATGAACGATCTGTTTATGATGCAAAATGATGCTCTGAGTATCACTATGCAAGAGGCAGCCCAAGCCGAGAGTCCACTGAACGAACAACAAATCACTGATCTTCTCGGGGAGAACTTAATAATTTCGCTAGGCGAGCAGGCTGGCATTACTCTAGGCGAGCAGGCTGGCATTACGCTGGGTGAGCAGGCTGGTATTACGCTGGGTGAGCAGGCTGGTATTACGCTGGGTGAGCAGGCTGGTATTACGCTGGGCGAGATGGCAACACAGGTGATGTCTATGATCAATCCAAGCGTAGTGTCTTCTTTCAATAATCTTACTCTTCAGCATGGGGCCGGGGAAATCCAATCAAACGATGTTTTCAATGAGATTTTTACAATTGGTGAGAGCATCAAGACAATAACTATGGGTGAAGTTCCCCATTTGAACTTTTACTAATCACTTACCAGCATGCGTATCAGGATTGCAGTATTGCTTCTACTCTTGTTTCCCGTAGTTTCCAGGGGGCAGTCTCAAACATATTACCAATACACTACGGATGATGTCCAGATGGTGTTCTTCGACAAGAACCTGTCCCGGTACATCCCCCATATGATACGCATGTACCAGAATGGCAAGGCGCTGCACGAGCAGATCTGGACCAGCGATGCCATCTACGTCCCGGAAGCGCCTTTACTTCTGCTCACGGACTGGGAAGACGACGGCAATGGCGGAGCGACGCCGTTGCCTCGTTCCCTTATCCAGATCGGCATGGCTCCGCTGAATATGTCGTATTATGTCAATCCGTCGGGTGAGCGCTACCGGCAGCTTTTCTGCCACGAGTACACTCACATAGTGATGACAGATAAATACAACCGTACGGACCTTGGCTGGCGCAAGTTCTTCGGCACCAAGGTAACCGTAGACAACACCCAGCCGATTTCGGCCCTGTGGAGTTATCTGAGCGTTCCACGCTGGTATTCCCCCCGTTGGTATCACGAGGGGATTGCTTGTTTTTTGGAGACTTGGCTGGGCGGCGGTGTCGGTCGCGCGCTGGGCGGTTATGACGAGATGTATTTCCGCAGCATCATCGACGGCGGTGACAAACTGTTCTCCGTTGTAGGTCTGGAGACTGAAGGTTCGACGATGGACTTCCAGGTAGGTGCAAACGCCTACCTCTACGGTACCCGCTTCGTGAATTACCTGACAAAGGAATACGGCTACGATAATCTTATCAGTTTCTACAACCGCACGGCTGACAGCCGCACATTCTTCGGAAGCCAGTTCAAAAAAGTATACGGGCAGCCGCTTCGCAAAGTCTGGAATGCGTGGAAGGAAGACGAACAGGCACATCAGGAAGAGAATCTGGCAGCGGTCCGTGAATACCCTGTTACGGAAACCACGCCGCTGACACGGGATCCGATGGGATCTGTATCTCCCTTCGTCTATGATCCGTCCACAGGCAAGGCTTACGCTGCATCGAATGCTCCCGGAGGCTTTGCGCATCTGACAGAGATCGACCTCAACACCGGCAAGGAACGTAAACTGAGTGATATTTACGGCATCCAACTCTATAATCCGGCCTTCGTAGCTCTGGACCACAATGCCGGGCGCATCATCTATACCTTCAACAACGCCAAGATGCGCGGTCTGGCCATATTTGACATCCAGAAAAAGAAGACCGTAAAGAAAAAGACCTTCCAGCGCATCAACAACATCGTATATGACAATGCCAATGATTGTCTTTACGGCCTTTTCTCCAACGGAGGAACCCAGTCCATCGTGCGTCTGGACCGTGACCTTGAGAATCCCGAGGTCATATATGCTTTCCCGTTCGGCGTGAGTGTCTTCGACGTGGACGTCAGCCACGACGGCAAGTATCTTTCGATGACCCGCCAGGGTGACAACGGCGAGCATACGCTGATGCTCTTCAATACAGAAGAATTGGCTCAGGCTATCTTCAAGCCTGTGGAGCTTGTCACTTGGGAGGATTCAAACCTTGGACAGTTCCGCTTCTCGCTGGACGACAAATACCTCATCGGCAGTTCTTATTACACCGGTGTATCCAATCTTTGGCAGATCAATATTGAAACCCGCGAGATGGATATGCTCACCAACACCGACATCGGCCTCTTCGCACCGCTGGAGATTGCTCCGGACAAACTCCTCGCCCTCGAATTCGAGAGGGACGGTATGCGCCCGGTGACACTCGACCGCAAGGTGGTGGAAGACGCCAACGCCGTGGAGCTTTACGGGCAGAAGGCTTATGAGAACAATGCAGAGGCTCTGGAACAGGTAGGTCTGCTCCGTGAACCGCTTCCGCAGTTGGAGTTCGGCGATATATACAACGGCATCACCCCTTACAATGTGTTCAAGGAGATGCGTTTTGCCGGGGCATATCCCACTATCTCAGGCTTCACCGACGCCAAAGGCTGGAACCACGTGACGCCGGTGCTGGGTTACCGTCTCTTCTTCAAGGATCCCGTTGGCCTGAGCAGCATCAAACTGGACCTGGGCATGTCTCCTTGGAGCAGCAACGACTGGAAAAACAAGGTCCACGCCGATTTCGAATGGAAGTATTACTTCTGGACGCTCAAGGCAGCCTGGAACCACACTGATTTCTACGACCTGGCAGGACCGATGCGTTCAAGCCGCAAGGGTTATATGGTCTCGCTGGCATACGACCATACCAATTCTATGATAGCGCCGTATTCACGTTCCTGGGGTTTCTCGCTCGGCACATATGGCGATATGGACGCCCTTCCGCTGTACCAGGAGATTGAAGTCGACATCAAATCGATGCAGACAGCATCTATCTACGGCAAAATATCCAAGTTGCGCACCTCACTGGGCGGCGTGATGCCTGAGCAAGGTTTCAATCTGGGCGTTCAGGGCTACGGCTATCTGGCCAACGGCCGCGTATTCCCTTCTGTGGAGGCCTCCGGCGACTTCGGTGTCCTGCTGCCGATAGACCGCAACAACTCTTTCTGGATCAGGACTGCTGCCGGACATAATTTCGGCGATGCACAGACGGTTTTCGGCAACACCTATTTCGGCGGTTTCCGCAACAACCGCGTGGACTACCGGAATGCCTTTATGTACCGCTCATCGCTTGCAATGCCGGGCGCCAGCATCGACGCTATCCAGGCTCACTCATACGCAAAAGCCACTGCGGAACTCAACCTGCGTCCGATCCGCCTCAACAATTTCGGCGCCCTGTTCTTCTATCCTACTTGGATTCAATGTTCATTCTTCGGCACGGGACTCTCGACCTGGAATCCGGGTCTGCCCCAGTCGATGTACTACAGTGCCGGTGTCCAGCTCACATCGGAAGTGGTCTTTATGAATTATCTCAAGACCACGCTATCAGTTGGCTTCGGTCATCTGTTCGCTCCTGAAGGCTTCCCCGCTGGCCGCCACAGCAATGAAATAATGGTTTCACTCAAACTTCTCTGATGCAATTCGTAGCCGCCCTGCTTCCCGTTGTCCTCTACATCGCAGTAGTTTATTTTCTGGACAATTTTGCGCTGATAAGCATTAAGCGTCTGCTGTTGCTTGTTCTGTGCGGAATGCTGACAGCTTTGGCCTGTTTCGGACTGTTCCGGGTGACGGGGCTGTTCCTGCCGGAGGGCGTGTCCGATTATGTCAATCCGGTGGTTGAGGAGGCAGTGAAAGCCATACCTCTGCTGATTCTGGCCCGTCGCAAACAGATTGCCTTCTTTATCGACAGCGTGATTTGCGGCGCAGCCGTGGGTGGCGGTTTTTCTATTCTGGAGAACGTGTTCTACCTGCTGCTGGGTGACGGGATGAGTATGGGCACTGTCCTGTTCCGCGGTCTGGAAGTGGCACTGATCCATATGGGTTGCAGTGCCATAATCGCAGCCGCCCTTATGTTCGCGGTCCGTCTGGCCGGCAGGCGCCGTGCCCGGCTCGAAGTGCGGCGGAAAGACGTATGGCTGACAGTGTTCCTGATGGTGGCCGCACCAGTCCTTCACGAGATCCACAATGCATTCCACTTCAATCCGCTGCTTCAGTTCATAGTTGTCTTCGGCTCTATGGCCGCCCTGCTGATGTGGACATATCAGTATGACGGCGATATGATCCACCGCTGGCTTGACAAGGGTCTGGACAAGCAGGTGGAGCTGTTGCAGTCAATCCGGGCCGGACAGCTGAGCGATACCAAGACAGGCACCTTCCTGCTTTCGGTCAAGGATGCTTTCTCGCCGGAAGTCTTTTTTGACGTCATCTGCTATGTGGAGCTGAATGTGGAACTTTCCGTGGCTGCAAAAAGCCGTTTTATGCTTCGGGAAGCAAAACTGGATATGCCGATAGATGAAGAGCAGGCCAAAAACCTGCTGGAGGTATTCAAAGAATATAAGCTGCTGGAGAAGAGACTTGGCCAGAGTGCAAAGATCATAATCGGTCCGGTTGTGAAATTCTATCCGGCAGACCAGAAGGCGCTGAACGATTTGCTGGCCGAATGCTCATCAGTATGCAAGGGATGAGTACGGCTTTGACATACTCATTGCAGGAGCTGTTGTTAAGTGTGTCCCTCGCTGTCTATCTGAGCACCTGTGTGATTGTGGCGGCTGTACGTTGGAGTCACAAATGCGCACCGTACACTGAAAATCCAGATTATTTCTATCCATCCTGGAGGACGCTGGTAGGATGCGCCCTGTCCAATGTTTCCCTTCTTCCGGTCATTTTCCTTCCTGGGGATCCTGATGCGGTCCTCCAGCTGCGAATGATGCTGCTGCTGGCATCTCCCTTCTTCTGTTCGGTGCTCATCTACAATTATTTCGGCAGTGTGCTGAAACAAAACTGGTGGAGGAAACCGACCCTTGTGATGTATGTTACATATATCCTGATGGGAGCCGTCGCCCTGGTGACAACCCTCATCCCGGGGGAGCAGATGCAGGGTATGTTCCGCAGCATCTATTTCATCATCGCCGGTATACTTGCTGCTTTCTATATGCTGAGCCTGATTATCGCTATGATTATGATGATCCAGCCACTCAGCCAGTTCTCCGAAGAAAGTTTCTCAAACCCTGAAGATTTCCCGCACGAGTACGCCAAGTCGCTTGTCTTTATCCCTTTCCTCCATCTGATTCTGAGCTGGAGCGCGACCTTCAACGGAAAGCTATCGGTGCTGTCCTTCTCCCTGATTATGCTTTCCGTCCTGTCAGTAATCATTCTGCTGGGATCTCTGTCGCCTCATCGCGCCGTGGAACTGGAACGAGTGGAGACGGAGGTGAAAGCCGACCAGACTGAGAAAGACAAGGAGCCTGTATTGTTGCCGCCG
>JAGCZI010000048.1 GCA_017960085.1 Bacteroidales bacterium | reverse complement strand
GATGGTGCAGCGGTTGCGCCAGGATTGTTTCTGATAGCTCTCGCAGGCGTCGACAGCCACAGCCGGGAAACTGGCCAGGACGTGGAAGTACTCTATGGGCGGGAAGTAAGCAGTGCCCAGCAGCGGAATGCCGGCTTTACCTGACGATTCCACGTTTGGAAGCTTTTACGAAGTCGACGATGGTTCTGGCGTGCTTGTCGTCGGGGAACATCTCCTCGATTATGCGGCAGGCGTCGTTGACGTTGTTGCCTGTGTCGTAAAGGATCGTGTACACCCTCTTGATGGTGTCGATCTCGGCGAGCGTGAAACCGCGGCGGCGCAGGCCGACGATGTTGATACCTTCGTAGGCGATGGGATTGCGGGCGGCCAGGATGTAGGGCGGTATGTCTTTGTTGACGGCGCTGGCTCCACCGACCATTGCGTGCGCGCCGATGCGCGAGAACTGGTGGATCATAGTGCCTCCGCCTACTATGCCCCAGTCGTCGATGTCAGTCTCTCCTGCGATGCCGCAGTGGCTGACGAGGATGCAGTTGTCGCCGATGCGGCAGTCGTGCGCCACGTGAGCGTAGGACATCACAAGGCAGTTGCTGCCTATTTTCGTCAGGGCCTTGCCGCTGGCTGCGGTGCCGCGGTTGATGGTGGCGCACTCCCTGATGGTCGTGTTGTCGCCTATCTCCACATAAGTCACCTCGCCGTGGAATTTGAGGTCCTGAGGGATGGCGCCGACCACTGCCCCGGGGAATACCTTGCAGTTCTTTCCGAGCCTGACGTGGTCGAATATGACTGCGTGCGGGCCTATCCAGCTGCCGTCGCCGATGGTTACGTCAGCTGCAATGTAGGCAAAAGGTTCTATGGTGACATCCTTTCCGACCTTGGCGTCGGGGTGAACATAATACATATCGCTCATAATACTGGTGTGTCCTGTGTGAATTGTTTCAAAAGTATCTTGGCAACCGCGTTGTTGACCCGGTGGCCGGTCTTGAAGGCAGTTATCCTTGCCTTGAGGGGGGCGCCTAGCAGCGAGAAGTCGCCGACCAGGTCGAGCATTTTGTGCCTTGCGCATTCGTTGTCGAAATGCAGGTCCACGTTGCTCAGGTAGCCCTGCCTCACCTCGATGTCGCGGGCGTTGAAAATCCGTGCGACGCGCTGCACCGAGGCTTCGTCCGCCTCGCGGTCGACGATGACTATCGCATTGTCCATATCACCGCCCCTGACCAGCCCTGCGGCAGCGAGCTGCTCGAGCTGGCTGAAGAAACAGAAAGTGCGGCAGGGGGCAATCTGGGTGAGGTAGTCCACCGTGGGGTCGAAGACGCAGGTCTGGACCCCCACTACCGGAGAATTGAAGTCTATGGTCAGGCTGGCCTCGAAACGGTCGCAGGGCTCAACCCTGACCCAGGCGTCGGAACGGTCGTCGCGGTAGGTGAAAGTTTCCTTCACTTCAAGGAAACGCCTGTCGGCATCTTGCTCCAGCAGGCCATCGGCAGCGATGGCTTCGGCGAAGGGAGCGGCGCTGCCGTCAAGCACAGGCACCTCCACGTTGTCAATCTTCAGCAGGGCATTGTCGACTCCGAGTCCGGCGAGGGCTGAGAGGATGTGCTCCACCAGTACTACCTTGACACCGTTCTCTTCGAGGGTGGTGTTGAAAGAGACGTCGCCCACATTCGAAGCTATGGCCCTGATCGTGGGGCAGCCTTCGATGTCGGTGCGCTGGAAGAGGATGCCGTGGCCCGCAGGGGCGGGCTCTATGCGCAAGCACCCGGGCGCTCCTGTGTGAAGGCCCTTTCCCCTGAATTCATAGCTCTTCTTTAAAGTATGCTGCTTCATTCTTTCTCCTCTGCCGCCTGTCTGAATCTGACGTATGCTTTCTTGTATTTGTCTGCGTCCATTGCCGGATATCCCATAAGGGTCTGGCCGCTCTTGCGTATGGTCTTTGTAATCACGCTGTCGGCCGCAAGAGTCGTATGGTCGGCGACAGAAATGTGGCCGACGACCATCGAATTGCCGCCGAACATACAGTATTCCCCGATTTTCGCACTGCCGGCGGCGCCGCTTTCGGCGGCCATAACGGTGTGGGCGCCGACTTCGACATTGTGCGCTATCTGGCACAGGTTGTCGAGTTTGACTCCGTTGTGGACAATGGTAGAGCCCATCGTGGCACGGTCGACGCAGGTTCCGGCTCCGATTTCGACGTCGTCTTCAATCACTGCGTTGCCCATCTGGGGTATCTTCCTGTAACTGCCGTCGTCCTGCGGGGCGAAGCCGAAGCCGTCGCTGCCGATGACGCAGTTCGAGTGAAGGATGCACCTGCTTCCGACCTTGCAGTCGCTGTAGATGCGGACACCTGCATAGAGAACCGTATCGTCTCCAATAGTCACGTTGTCAGCTATGGAAACGTTGGGATGGATGGTGCAGTTGCGGCCGATGGTGCAATTGCGGCCTATCGTCACGAAATCACCTATCCAGGTCCCCTTGCCGACGTGGGTGCCGCGACCTTTGCTGTAGCGCGGGAAAAGACGGGACAGCAGTCCGCCGCGACGGCGGCTCTTCTTCAACGACTGGAAATACTCTAGCAGCACGGCGACGGCCTGGTATGCGTCGTCGACCTTGATCATTGTGGCAGCCACTGGCCGGGCGGGCACGAAAGAACGGTTCACCAGGATGGCGGAAGCCTTGCTGGTGTAGACGTAGTGCTCGTATTTCGGATTGGCGAAGAAACAGATGTTGCCGGGTTTGCCGTACTCTATGCGGGCAGGGGCTGAAATCCTGACTTCAGGATCTCCTGCTATCTCTCCGTTCAGTTTCTGCGCTATTTCCCGTGCTGTAATCTCCATAGTGATTCGAGTGGCGGTGTGATCGCCCGCAAATATTATGCAAAGAAAACCCTTTTTGCTGAATAATCGGCAATAAAAATTTGATATAAAGCTCGGAATAACTATATTTGCGCTCGATTTGAGGGGACAGAAAGTCCTCTCTTTTTGTTTTATGAAGCAGAAAGAACAACTTGAAAAGGCCGCTGCCGATTATGTCGAGGGGAAAGACCTGTTCATAGTAGACATAAAGGTTTCGGCCGACAACGACATCGACATCACAATCGAGACTGACAGCCGCGACGTGACCCTTGACGACTGCGTCGAGATGAGCCGCTTCGTGGAGAGCCGCCTGGACCGTGACGTGGAAGATTTCTCGCTGACCGTGGGCTCGGCAGGCCTTACGGCACCCTTCAGGATTCCGAGGCAGTACCGCAAGTTCGTGGGCAGCACGATAGAAGTAACTTTCCGCGACGGACACCGTCAGAAAGCCCTTCTGGAAAGCGCAGACGACGAGTCTTTCGACATCTCTTACGAAAGGCTGGTGCCGGTTGAGGGTAAGAAGAAGAAAGTCCGCGAGAGCGTTCGTGAGACGCTGAAGTATGCCGACATCAAGTCCGCAAAAGCTGTAATAAAATTTTAAAAATATATAATAGAAAGACATGGAAGGTTTGAACCTTATCAGCACATTCGCTGAATTTAAAGAACTCAAGAGCATCGACCGCCCCACAATGATGAGCGTGTTGGAGGATGTATTCCGCACCCAGCTGGAGAAGATGTACGGGGAAGATGCCCAGTTCGACATCATCATCAACATCGACAAGGGTGACTTCGAGATCTGGAGGACACGCCAGGTTGTCGAGACCGTGGAAAACCCCGCAACTGAGATTTCACTCGAAGAAGTAAGGGCGATCGACGATTCTTACGAGGTGGGTGAGGACTATACCGAGAAGGTCGAGCTGTCAAGCTTCGGCCGCCGCGGCATCCTCAACCTGCGCCAGAACCTGTCAGGCCGCATAATGGACATCGAGAAAGCCAATCTCTACAACAGCTACCGCGACCGCGTGGGCGACGTCATCGTAGGTGAGGTATATCAGTCGTGGAAGAAAGAAGTGCTCGTGATGGACGAGAACGGCAATGAGCTCGTGCTTCCGAAGGCCGAGCAGATCCCTACGGACCATTTCCGCAAGGGTGAGACCGTGAAAGCTGTCATCATCAGCGTGGAGATGCGCAACAACACCCCTGTAATCACCCTGTCACGTACTTCTCCTGTTTTCCTGGAGAGACTGTTCGAACAGGAAGTGCCTGAGATTTTCGACGGACTCATCACCATCAAGAAGGTGGTCCGCATCCCCGGCGAGAGGGCCAAGGTGGCCGTCGAGTCATACGATGAGCGCATCGACCCTGTGGGAGCCTGCGTAGGTGTCAAAGGTTCACGTATCCACGGCATCGTCCGCGAGCTGCGCAACGAGAACATCGACATCATCAACTGGACTTCCAACAAGCAGCTGCTCATCCAGCGCGCGCTCAGCCCCGCCAAGATCTCTTCAATGGAGTTCAATGAGGCTGCCAAGAGCGTCAACGTATATCTCAAGCCCTCTGAGGTATCCCTCGCCATCGGCAAGGGCGGCAGCAACATCAAGCTGGCCGGTATGCTCGCAGATTACGACATCGAAGCTTACCGCGAGGTGGACGAGAACGAGCAGGTTGACGAAGAAGACGTAATGCTCGAAGAGTTCAGCGACGAGATCGAGCAGTGGATCATCGACCAGCTCAAGAGCATCGGTCTGGACACTGCCAAGAGCGTGCTGGCTCTGCCGGTAGATGAGATTGCCCGCAGAAGCGACCTTGAGGAAGAAACCGTAGAGGATGTTCAGAAGGTACTCAGGGCAGAATTCGAAGAATAATTAAAAACAACACGGGAGAAATCAATATATGTCAGAAGGAACGATCAGAATAAGTAAGATAATGAAGGACTTCAACATCGGTCTCGGGACCCTTGTCGAATTCCTGAAGAAGAAAGGGGTTGACGTAGAGCCGAACCCCGGTGCAAAGATCAGTGCCGAAGCTTTTGCCCTTGTCGAGAAAGAGTTCAGCAAGGAGCAGCTCATCAAGGAGCAGTCCAGGAAAGTGGCCATCACCGTCAAGGAAATCACCGACAAGGTGGAACATAGCCGCGAAAACGCAGAGGACGCTGAGCCTGAGAAGGAAATCATTATCAAGACAAACGTGCTTGCTGAAAAGCCGAAAGTCAAGAAACCCGAACCTGTAGCCAAGCCCGAAGAGCCTGAGACTCCCGAACCCGTCCCTTCTGACCGCCCTGACATCAAGGTTATAGGAAAGATCGATCTTGACAAGCCGGCCGCCCCCAAGGCTCCCGAGAAGCCTGAGGAGAAGCCCGAAGAGAAACCTCAGCCGCCGGTAGCACCCGTCGAGGCCCCCAAGCCCGTCGAGGCTCCCAAACCTGCGGCTCCTGAGTACATCGAGACCAAGGTCGAAAAGCTGCAGGGTCCCAAGATCAGCGGTACCATCGACCTGAGCAAGTTCGAGAAGAAACCTTCCCAGAACCAGAACAAGGACAAAGACAGCCAGCAGCACGACCAGTCTGACAAGAACAAAGCCCGTGGCAACAAGGGCAAGAGGGAGCGCATCCACAAGAACGGAGCCAACAAGGTCGATGTCAACAGGGCCGACAACGGTAACAACCAGAACGGCCGTCGCGGCCAGAACACAGGCCGCGGCCGCGGCAAGGATACTTTCAAGTTCGTGAAAGCCGAGCTTGACGAGGAAGAGATCCAGAAACAGATCAAAGAGACCTACGCCCGTATGACTGAGGGCAAGGGCAAGACCAAAGGCGCCAAACACCGTCGTGAGAAGAGGGATATGTTCGAGCAGAAGATGGAAGAAGAGCACCGTATGGAGATGGCTTCGAGCAACATCCTCAAGGTAACCGAGTTCGTGACTGTCAACGACCTGGCCATCCTGATGAACAACACTCCGGTGACCAAGGTCATCGAAGCCTGTATGAACCTCGGACTGATGGTGTCCATCAACCAGCGTCTCGACGCCGAGGCCCTCGTGCTTGTGGCAGAGGAGTTCGGCTACAAGATCGAATTCGTGGATGCCGACACCCAGGGCAGCATAGCTCAGGAAGAAGACAAGCCCGAAGAGCTCGTCGAGCGTCCGCCGATCATCACCGTGATGGGTCACGTAGACCACGGTAAGACTTCGCTGCTCGACTATATCCGCAAGACAAACGTGATTGCCGGTGAGGCAGGTGGTATCACCCAGCACATCGGTGCGTACAACGTGAAGCTTCCCGACGGCCGCCACATCACCTTCCTTGATACTCCCGGTCACGAAGCTTTCACGGCGATGCGTGCCCGCGGCGCCAAGATCACCGACATCGCCATCATCATCGTGGCTGCCGACGACGCAGTGATGCCCCAGACAATCGAGGCCATCAACCACGCGCAGGCTGCAGGTGTGCCGATGGTTTTCGCCATCAACAAGATAGACAAGCCCGGAGCCAACTCCGAGAAGATAAAGGAACAGCTCGCCAATATGAACATCCTCGTCGAGGACTGGGGCGGCAAGTATCAGTGCCAGGAAATCTCAGCCAAGAAAGGCATCAACGTCGACAAGCTGCTCGACAAGGTGCTGCTCGAAGCTGACCTGCTCGAACTCAAGGCCAATCCCAACAAGAAGGCTGTCGGCAGCGTCATCGAGTCGTCTCTCGACAAAGGCCGCGGCTACCTGGCCACCATTATGGTGCAGGGCGGCACGCTGCACGTGGGCGACGTGATGCTCAGCGGCTGCTATACCGGCAAGGTGAAGGCAATGTTCAACGAAAGGGGACAGAAGATAGACGCCGCAGGCCCTTCTACTCCCGTTTCCGTGCTCGGTCTCAACGGCGCCCCTACCGCTGGTGACAATTTCAACGTGCTGGACGACGAGAAAGAGGCCAAGGATATCGCCAACAAGCGTGAGCAGCTCATCCGCATCCAGGGCATCAAGACAACCCAGCATATCACCCTCGAGGAAATCGGCCGCCGTATCGCCATCGGCAACTTCAAGGAGCTCAACATCGTGCTCAAGGCCGATGTGGACGGCTCTATCGAGGCCCTCACCGATTCCCTCATCAAGCTTTCTACCGAAGAGGTGAAGGTGAACGTGATCCACCGTGCCGTCGGTGCCATCTCTGAGAGCGACGTCCTGCTGGCCGCTGCTTCCAACGCTATCATCATCGGCTTCCAGGTTCGCCCGAGCGCCAATGCACGCAAGATGGCTGAGAAGGAAGGCATCGAGATCCGTCTGTACTCAGTCATCTACGACGCAATCAACGAAGTCAAGGACGGTATCGAAGGTATGCTTGCTCCCGAGGAGAAGGAAGAGATTACAGCCACGGCAGAAGTTCTGGAAACCTTCAAGATCTCGAAGGTGGGCACCATCGCCGGCTGTATGGTCCGCGACGGCAAGCTTACCCGCGCTGCCAAGATCCGCGTGATCCGCGACGGCATCGTGGTCTACACAGGCGTCCTCGGTTCGCTGAAGCGTTTCAAGGACGATGTCAAGGAAGTGGCTGCAGGATTTGACTGCGGTCTCAACATCGATGGATACAACGACATCAAGATAGGCGATGTCATAGAATCATACACAATTGTAGAGGTCAAGAGAAAACTGTAATACTGCAATGAAAAGAATGAAAGTAAAGGAACTCCTTGCACAGGAACCCGGACAGGAAGTCCTTGCAAAGGGTTGGGTAAGGACGAAAAGAGGAAACAAGAACGTATCGTTCATCGCTCTCAACGATGGCTCCACCATATTCAACATCCAGATAGTCTGCGATGTCGCCAAATTCGACGAAGAACTGATGAAACAGATTGGTACCGGCGCCTGCCTGGCAGTCAAGGGCCGTCTTGTGGCATCGATGGGCAGCGGCCAGGCCGTAGAGATACAGGCTGACGAAATCGAGGTGTACGGCACCGCCGACGCCAGCTATCCCCTCCAGAAGAAGGGCCACAGTATGGAATTCCTCCGCGAGATAGCTCACCTGCGCCCCCGTACCAACACTTTCGGCGCCGTGCTGAGAATCCGTCACGCAATGGCTTTCGCCATCCACAATTTCTTCAACAGCAAAGGTTTCAATTACCTGCATACACCCCTCATCACTGCCAGTGACGCAGAAGGCGCAGGTGCGATGTTCCAGGTCACCACTCTCGACCTCGACAACGTGCCCCGCACCGAAGAAGGCAAGGTGGATTATTCATCTGACTTTTTCGGCCGCCAGACTTCCCTCACTGTCAGCGGTCAGCTCGAAGGCGAGCTGGGTGCTATGGCGCTAGGTGAGATATACACCTTCGGCCCGACTTTCCGCGCCGAGAACTCCAACACCCCGAGGCACCTCGCCGAATTCTGGATGATCGAGCCCGAGATGGCTTTCTACGACATAAAAGACAATATGGACCTCGCAGAGGAGTTCATCAAATATTGCGTACAGTACGCCCTCGACCATTGCGCAGACGACATCAAGTTCCTCAATGATATGTTCGACAAGGAGCTCATCGAGCGTCTGCAGGGTGTCCTCAAGGACAGCTTCGTAAGGCTTACCTACACCGAAGGCATCAAGATCCTTGAAGAGGCTGTTGCAAACGGCGTGAAGTTCGAATATCCCGTCGGCTGGGGCATCGACCTTCAGAGCGAGCACGAACGCTACCTGGTGGAGCAGCACTTCCGCAAACCGGTGATCCTGACTGACTATCCGAAGGAAATCAAAGCCTTCTATATGAAGATGAACGAAGACGGCAAGACCGTGCGCGCGATGGATGTCCTCTTCCCGAAGATCGGTGAGATCATCGGCGGATCGCAGCGCGAAGAGTCCCTCGAGAAGCTCGAGAAGGTCATCGCAGAACGCAATATGGACACCCGCAACCTGTGGTGGTATCTCGATACCCGCCGCTTCGGCAGCGCCCCGCACAGCGGTTTTGGCCTGGGATTTGAACGCCTGCTGATGTTTGTGACTGGAATGTCCAACATCCGCGACGTGATACCTTTCCCCCGCACCCCCAAGAATGCAGAATTTTAATTGAATAACGATATGCTCATCATTGGTATAGCCGGCGGTTCCGGTTCAGGCAAGACGACAGTCGTCAGTAAGATCCAGGAGGCATTCAGCGACCGTGTCGTAGTGATCCCCGAGGACTCATACTACAAAGACAACGGAGATCTGCCGGAAGAAGAGAAAAGGTTGATGAATTTCGACCATCCCGATGCAATCGATTTTGCATTGCTGACCGACCACATCAGGCAGATCCGCGCCGGCAAGGCCATCGAGCAGCCTGTTTATTCCTACATCACCTGCGGTCGTTCAAAGACTGAGACAGTGCACGTAGAGCCCGCAGAAGTGATAATAGTCGAAGGCATCCTCGCGTTCTGCCACAAGGAACTTGTGGACCAGATGGATATCAAGATTTTCGTGGATGCCGACGATGACGACCGTTTTATGCGCATCCTGGTCCGTGACATTGCGTCCCGCGGCAAGGATGTGGAATGGGTGATTGAGAGGTATACGAATACCGTCAAGCCTATGTATCTGCAGTTCATAGCGCCGAGCAAGCGCTATGCCGACATCATTATCCCTCAGGGAGGTCACAATCAGGTAGCTATTGATATGTTGCTGGCCAGGATAGAAAAAGCCCTCGGCCCCGTATAAAGTGTCCGGCACCGAAAATAAGAAAAAGAATAGGGTAGGATTGTATTCTACCCTGATTTTCCATTTGTCTCTGATCATCATCCTGCTTATCGCATCGATAGGCGGCGTGATGAGCCGTGAGAACACTTTTGTGCTTGATTTTACCAAGCAGGAGCAGTTGGAGAAGGAAAAGGAAGTCGAGCAGATGAAAGAAATGGTGAGCGAGCAGGTCGACAACCTCATCGCTATGGCGCGGTCTTCTTCTTCAAGCCAGGTCCGCAATGTGGCCGTGGACGCCAACGAGCGTCTGCGCGACGACCGCCATTCCAATCCGGCGCAGGTCTATGACGATGCCCGCGCTCTCCAGCGCAGCATCGAGGCCGCTGCACAGCTCGACAAGCAGCTTAGTGCGGCAGATGCCGATTATTACGCCAGCCTTGACAACAAGACTGACAACAGCGACAAGAACGAGGCTCCTGCCTACTCCGGCCCGTCTGTTATTTCATACGACCTTGAGGGGCGGAAGGCGCAGAGCCTGCCGGTTCCTGCTTACAGAGGTTATGCAGGCGGAGATGTAAGCGTCAAGATATATGTCAACCAGAAGGGCAGGGTGATCAGGGCAGAAGTGATCCAAAGCGTTTCGGCGAGCGACCCTTCGCTGTGGAGCTTTGCTGAATCAGCTGCCAAAAAATCCCGTTTCACCGCCTCGACGACCGCTCCGGACCCCCAGATAGGAAGCATAGTCTATCGCTTTGTGAGACAATAATCAACAAAATTTGTCGCAGAAGCTGGGAATTATCAAAATTGTTTTATATTTGCATTCCACTAACGCTCGATTCGTCTAACGGTTAGGACAAGAGATTCTCAATCTCTAAATAGGAGTTCGATTCTCCTATCGAGTACGAATGAAACTGCTCACGGGCAGTTTTTTTTATAAAACACACAAGCAATGACTCAAAACAGGCGCGTAAGGGTTCGTTTCGCCCCCAGTCCTACCGGTCCGCTGCACATCGGCGGCGTCCGTACAGCTCTCTATAATTATCTTTTTGCCCGTCACGAAGGCGGCGATTTCATCCTCCGTATTGAAGATACAGACTCTCAGAGGTTTGTCCCCGGTGCTGAGGAATATATAATGGAAGCCCTCGAATGGTGCGGCATCAAACTCGATGAAGGCATCCGCGAAGGAGGCCCTCACGCTCCCTACCGCCAGAGCGAGAGGAAGGAGATATACCTTAAATACGCCCTGCAGCTCGTTGAGAGCGGCAATGCGTATTATGCATTCGACACCGCAGAGGAGCTTGACGCCCTCCGCAAGGAAGCCGAAGCCCAAGGTAAGAGCTTTTCCTATGGCGCTGCAGTGCGCGGCTCCCTCAACAACTCCCTTGCCCTGAGCGAGGAAGAGGTGAAGGCCCGCCTGGCCGGCGGCAACCACTGGGTCATCCGCTTCAAGATGCCCGAGGACGAGGTTGTAGAGATGGACGATATCATCCGCGGACACATCTCCATCAATACTTCCACCCTTGACGACAAGGTTCTCTACAAGTCTGCAGACAGTCTGCCCACATATCACCTGGCCAACATAGTTGACGACCACCTGATGGAAATCAGCCACGTGATCAGGGGAGAGGAGTGGCTGCCTTCACTGCCGCTTCACTACCTGCTTTACAAAGCTTTCGGCTGGACTGACAGCCAGCCCCGCTTCGCCCATCTGCCGCTGCTGCTCAAGCCGCAGGGCCAGGGCAAGCTCAGCAAGCGCGACGGCGACAAGTTCGGCTTCCCGGTATTTCCCCTTGAGTGGCACTCTGCCGAAGGCGAGGTTTCAATCGGATACAGGGAGGAGGGTTATCTGCCCCAGGCCTTCATCAATATGCTGGCCCTTCTCGGATGGAACCCCGGCACTGAGCAGGAAATCTTCTCGATGGACGAGCTTATAGAGGCGTTCTCACTCGAGAAAGTAAGCAAGTCCGGCGCCCGTTTCAACCAGGACAAGGCCAAGTGGTTCAACGCCCAGTACATCCGCAGCAGCAGCGACGAGTTCCTCGGCGCCCAGCTGAAGGATATGCTCGCGCAGCGCGGCATAGAGGCTACAGCAGATCGTGCTGCAGCAGCAGTTTCCCTGATCAAGGAGAGAGCCGTCCTTATCAAGGACCTGCTCCCCCTGACCCTTTATATGTTCGAAGCTCCTAAAAACTACGACGAGAAGTCTGTGAACAAGTTCTGGAAGGCTGAAGACGTTGAGCGCTTCAAGGTCCTCCGCGAGAAATTCGCCGGCCTTGACGCCATCACAGTTGCTGAAACAGAGCCTTTCATCTGCCAGTGGGCCGCCGACAGCGGACTGCCTCTTGGCCGTATGATGAACTCCCTGCGTCTTGCCATCCTAGGCATAAGCCAGGGTCCGAGCATCTTCGCTATCTGCGAATTCATCGGCAAGGAAGAGACTCTCGCCCGTATGGATGCAGCCCTTGCCACCCTGGGTACTCCCGCTGAATAGTTTCAAGATTATATATAATAAAAAGAGGCTGTCCGGTTTGGACAGCCTCTTTTTATCGTAGAGTATTAGAACTATCTAGCACCATACATAATCTTCAAAGCCGAGCAGCGACGAAGCTCTTGCTTGATGTCGGTGATGATACCCATACGGGTGTCCTCGTCAGCTTTGATTGATACGGTCATAAACGGGCGGTCTGACTCGCTCAGGTTCTCACGCTCAGCAGCGATGAAGTCACGGATCTCATCGATGGTGCGGAATGAGTCGTTGAGCTGGATACGGCTGTCAGTACCATATTTAGCCTGATACTGGTTCAGCGGGGTACCTACATAGATGTAAGAAGCCAGATCTTTTCTTTCGAGCTTGATGATCTCTGAAGCCTGGGGCAGGGTGACTTTCACCATACGGTCGGTCTGACGCATACTGGTAGACACCATAAAGAACATCAGGATCATGAATACGATATCAGGAAGGGACGCCGTGCTGATAGCAGGAAGTCCGCCTTTGCCTTTTCTAGAGAATTTTGCCATACTGATACTCCTTATTTTTTAGTAACATCCTTAGGCTCTGCTTCTGAGATGTTCTGCGGGATGCAGTCACGGCAGATCTGCTGCTGCTCTTCGCTGAGCTTGACATATTTCTTGCCGAAGTTCTGCATAGCGAAGTTGTCGCGGATTTCGTTGACGGCACGTACGAGTTCGTTCTGAACTTCGATGTACTTGCTGTAAGTAGTACCACGGTCGTTCTGCAGTGAAATCACACCCTTTGAAACAGGATACTGTCCAAAGCCTTCGATATCCTTGATTTCCTTCTCGGGAAGGTTCGGGTCATCGGTGGGGTTGGTAAGGAATTCAACTATCTTATCTTTCAGCTGGCTGATATCTATTGCCTCGTTACCTGCGAAGATACGGTCGTTCATATTGATTCTCACAATGATGATGTTACGACGGTTGACTTTCTGGTCCTCAACTTTCTGATCTTCGGCTGGCATAGGAGGAAGACGACGCGAAAGGCCCTTTTCCTGGTCCATAGTAGTTACCATGAGGAAGAATATCAACACCATGAAGGAGATATCCGCCATAGAACTACCATTAATTTCGGGAGTCTTTTTGCTTGCCATGTTGATTGTTTGTTTTTAACGATTGGTAATAGCGTTTTTGATGACTGACCACAGAAGGGCAACAATAGCTGCGCCGCCGAGGATGTATGTCAATATCAAAGCAGCATCACTGAATTTAGATACGCTCTCGGTGTAGGCTACTGAAGTGTTGACCGGACCGCCCTTTGCAAGAACGAATGACAGGCCGACGAGAACAGCGATGCCGACAAGGAGGAGAACGAAATTGATGATACCCCTCTTAGAGCTGAAGATCTGTATGAGCTGGAAGATAACCAGCAGCACGAGAGCTACGAAGAAGAGGATATATGTCCAATAGAGGTATGTATTGACTATCGGATCGGATGCTGTATCGTGAGGTGATGTGAAGAACAGCACCAGAAGAACAGCAGAAATACCTAGAAGTATTAATTCTAAGATTCGAGCCAATTTCATGATATACTATTTTTGATATTTAACAACGAGATCGACGAGAGAGATTGAAGCATCCTCCATTGAGCTGGTGATGGTGTCAATCTTAGATACGAGATAGTTGTAGAACAATTGAAGGATAATGGCGACGATCAAACCACCTACGGTAGTGATCAAAGCGACTTTCATACCACCTGCTACAAGGGCCGGAGAGATATCACCTGCAACCTCGATGGCATCGAAGGCCTGGATCAAACCAATCACAGTACCCATGAATCCCAACATAGGAGCGATACCGATGAACAATGAAATCCAAGTAAGACCGTTCTCGAGTTTGGCCATCTGGACTGAACCATAAGAAACAACGGCTTTTTCAACGTTTTCAACGCCCTGGTCCATACGGAGAAGACCCTGATAGAAGATGCTTGCTACAGGGCCGCGGGTGTTGCGGCAAACTTCTTTAGCAGCTTCAACGTCACCCTTTGACAGAGCCTCTTCAACGCTGTTGAGGAGTTTCTTGTTGTTGGTCTGGGCGAGGCTGAGAGTGATAATTCTTTCAATAGCGATAGCGAGACCGAAGATAAGGCACAACAGAACTGTTGCCATGAAGCCGGCACCACCTTCGATGAATTTGGCTTTCAGAGCCTGGTGGAGAGGTTGGTCACTTTTAGCTGCAGCGAAAGGGTTTGCAGCATCGTCAGAAGCAGAAGTAACAACTTCTGTAGCGCTTGCCGGTTCATCTTGAGCAGTTGCCTGGAAGTTTGCAGAGAGCATCAGAGCACCTGCTACTGCCAAAAACATGAAAAATTTTTTCATAGGTTTTTTAATTAATTATTAAACAATGTATTAAATAGTTTTTTTAGTTTTTCAAACTACGGCCAGAGGCTTTTCCGGTCATAAATTACCGTGCAATTTAATATTTTTTTTTGAATTACTATTGATTTTTCGAAAATTCTCCACGAATGCTTACTGCCATCATTTCTTTGACAGTAGCGTTGTCCTCATATTTGCCCAGCAGATAATATAACTTCGTCAGCGCGCTTTCGAAAGTGGAATCATAGGCGCTGGTGACTCCGATCTTCTTGAGAGTGATGCCTGTGGCGTAGGCGTCCATATCTACGCTGCCCGCGGCGCACTGGGTTACGTTAACGACGATGACCCCTGCCTCGACGGTCTTGCGAATGCGCTCGAGAAGCCAGGGCCTTGCGGGAGCGTTGCCGCAGCCGAAGGTTTCAATCACGAGGGCTCGCATACCCTTCATCGACAGGACGGTGTCTACATATTGCGGCGGCATTCCCGGATAGAGCTTGAGCGTTCCGACCCGGGTGTCGAGCTTTGTGCTGATGGACAGCGGCCTGCCCCATACGGAAGGACGGCGGATGGCCGCTTCGTTGAAATTGATGTGTATTCCCGCTTCGGCCAGAAGGGGGTAGTTCGGCGACTTGAATGCGTTGAAATATTCAGCGCTGTATTTGTACGTGCGGTTGCCCCTGTAGAGCTCATTGTCGAAGAAGACGCACACTTCGGGCACGCAGGGCCTGCCGTCAGGCCACTCGGAAGCCGCAATCTCTATCGACGATATCAGGTTCTCGCGTCCGTCCGTACGCAGCACTCCGATGGGAAGCTGGCTGCCCGTCAGGATGACCGGCTTCTCCAGGTCCTCCAGCATAAAACTCAGCATAGAGGCGGTGAAGGCCATCGTGTCGGTGCCGTGAAGTATCACGAAGCCGTCATACCTGGAATAGTTCTCCTTGATGAGCTCGGCCAGTTCGACCCAGAATTCCGGTCTGACGTCCGAAGAGTCGATGGCGGGGTCGAAGGAGTATGCGTCGATGCTGAGGTTGAATTTCTTCAGTTCAGGCACTTCCTCGAGGATCTGCCCGAAATTGAAGGGGACCAGCGCCATACTTGCGCTGTCCTGCTTCATTCCGATAGTGCCTCCTGTGTAGATTATCAGGACTTTTGTCATATTCCGAACATTTTTTTCGCATTGTCAGTGGTGACGGCGTCTGCCTCTTCCAGGCTGATGCCTTTAAGGCAGGCGACTTTGTCGGCAGTGTACCTGATGTATCCGCTCTCGTTGCGCCTGCCCCTGAAAGGGACCGGAGTCAGCCAGGGGGCATCAGTCTCGAACAGGATGTCTTCCAGCGGCACCTTGTCAATGAACGCGGCCAGGTGGGAATTCTTGTAGGTCACTACTCCGCCGACCCCTATCTTGAAGCCGTCGTGCTTCTTCTTGATGCGGCAGTAGGTCTCGTAGCTGCCGCTGAAGGCGTGGAAGACTCCGCGCAGCGGCTTGCCGACCCGCTCGAGGCAGTCGAAGATATCTTCGGTCGCATCCCTCGAGTGGATTATCACCGGCAGGTCTCTCTCCCACGCAAATGTCAGCTGGTCTTCGAAGACTCGTTTCTGCTCTTCGAGGAACTCTTTGCTCCAGTGCTCGTCGAGGCCTATCTCTCCGATCGCCACGAAGTCGCCGGGGCGGTAGCTGTCCCATACGAACTGAAGCTCTTCCTTCCAGGAAGCGTCGACCGAAGTGGGATGGAGCCCTATGGCAGGGAAGGCATACCCTTCCAGCCGCCGAGCGCAGTCCATCATCCTGCCGTGGGATTTTGAGTCGATGCCGGGCATCACCATCTTCTCTACGCCGGCTTCTTTCGCCCGCTCAAGCACCTGGCTGAAGTCTTCGTCAAAAGCTTCGTCGTAAATATGCGAATGAGTATCAATCATTGTAAAGCAATTCTTACAAATATAGATATTTGTTGGCAGAAACGTGCTTGACAAGACCCTCTAATTCCATTTCCAGCAACAGGTATGAAACATTTGAGATATTGTAGGCACAGCTGGCTGCGATCATAGCGGCATCCATCTCCCCTCCGCGGCGCAGCACCCTGAGAATTTCCTGCTTCTGGGGGGAGAGCGATGCGAACCTGGATTGCCGGCCGGCGTCGCCGTCTCCGCCTGCTTCCGGTATCCACCCCAGCTCGGTGCCTATGTGCGCGGCGCTTCTTGCGAGGCAGGCAATGCTTTCGGCGATGAGCAAGTTGCATCCCTCGTAACACTCGTCCTCAAGTTTGCCCGGGAAGGCAAATACCTGCCTGTCATAATTGAAGGCTGCCCTGGCGGTAATCAGGCTTCCGCCGTGGATGCGTGACTCGACCACCACAGTGGCGTCGCAGAGGCCTGCGATTATGCGGTTGCGGCTTATGAAGTTGGAAGGATAGGCGGGAGTGTCGCGCCAGTATTCCGTAACTATGGCTCCTCTCTCCACTATCTGACCGGCCAGGTTGCGGTTGGATGAGGGATAGACTGTGTCGAGCCCGGTCGCTGTGACGGCGATGGTGTCCAGCCCGTATCGCAGTGCGGACTGATGGGCCCAGGTGTCCACGCCGTAAGCCATTCCGCTTACTATGACAGGCTTGACCTTAAGGGATGACATATATTCTGCGATACGGTCGCAGTATTTTTTTGAATACTGGGTGCAGTGTCTGGTCCCGACGATTGCCAGCAGCCTGGCTCCGCTGAGTTTCCGCCTGCCTTTCACGAAAAGTACAAGAGGCGCGTCAGGGGTCTCTGCGAGCCTGTAAGGGTAGTCTTCATCATTGATACACAGCACTTGCATCCCTTCCCTGCGGTAGTAATCCATTTCGTCGGCAGCATCCTCCTGCAGCCCGGCCGACGTGAGCTGCTGCACCGCAGAGTCCATTCCTGGCAGCAGGAGGGAGAGCTCCCTGCGGCCGGCACTGAATACGGCTTTCGCTGAGCCGAAGTGGCGGATGAGGCTGCGTGCGGTCTTCCAGTTGCCGTTGAAGCATTTGTTCAGTGCGGCATAATAAACCTTCTCGTCCATTTTTTTTTGCCGCAAGGTATTAACGGCTGCAAGAAAAAAAGCGTCGGATTGACAAACCCGACGCTTTTTTACGAATCCACATTCGCAAATGCGTATACAAAATCAGATAATCAGCATTGCATCGCCGTAAGTGCCGAATTTATAGCCGTTTTCGATGGCCACCTTGTAGGCGTTCATCACGTTCTCATATCCGCCGAACGCTGCGACATTTATCAGCATTGTCGACCAAGGCATATGGAAGTTGCTGATGAGGGCGTTGGGAACTGCAAATTGATAAGGCGGGAATATGAATTTGTTGGTCCATCCGTCGAACGGTTTCACCTGGTTGGTGGTGGTCACAGAGGTTTCGAGACCGCGCAGGACGGTGATGCCCACTGCGAAAATCTTGTGGCCGGCGTTCTTTGCCGCATTGATCTTGTCGGCTTCCTTCTCTTCGATGATCAGCCTCTCCGAATCCATCTTGTGCTTTGACAGGTCTTCGACATCCACGTTGTGGAAATGCGCGTTACCCATATGGAGGGTGATGAAGGCGGTGTCGACGCCCTTGATCTCCATCTTCTTGAACAATATCTCGCTGAAGTGCAGGCCGGCGGCCGGAGTGGCCACTGCGCCTTCGTGTTTGGCGTAGATTGTCTGGAAACGCTCCTTGTCGATCTCCTCGACTTCGGGACGGATGATTTTCGGCAGGGGAAGCTGACCCATCTTGAAGAGGGTGTCTTTAAATTCCTCGTAAGAACCGTCGTAGAAGAAACGCAGGGTCCTTCCACGGGAGGTGGTGTTGTCGATGACTTCGGCTACGAGCGAATCGTCCTTTCCGAAATAGAGTTTGTTGCCGATGCGGATCTTGCGGGCAGGATCCACGAGGACATCCCACAGGCGCTGCTCCCTGTTGAGTTCCCTGAGCATAAAGACCTCGATTTCAGCTCCGGTCTTTTCTTTGTTGCCTTTAAGCCTTGCGGGGAAGACTTTGGTGTCATTGAAGACACAAAGGTCGCCTTCTTCGCAGTAGTCTATGAAATCTTTGAAGATTTTGTGCTCAATCTCTCCGGTGTCCTTGTGCAGCACCAGCATCTTGCATTCATCGCGGAAATCAGACGGATATTTGGCCAGAAGGTCAAGAGAGAAAGGATAATTGAATTGAGATAACTTCATTATTTGCAAATAATTCGGGAATTCAAGGCGCAAAAGTATTAGATGAAGTTATAAATTCCAAAGAAATTGAGTTATTTATTTTAAAATCTCCCGAAGCAGTGCGTACAAGTGCTGTCAGGTGGGCTCCTGTTCCGAGTGCGAGTCCCAGGTCGCGGGCCAGGGAGCGGATGTATGTGCCTTTGCTGCAGCCGACGACGATCTCAGCCCTCGGACGGCCGGTGGGGCTGTTTGCGGCCTCGGTGAAACTGACAAGTTCTATGCGGTCTATGTCTATCCTTGAGCTTTTGAGTTCGACCGCCTCGCCTGCCCTTGCGAATTCGTAGGCCCGCACGCCACCAACCATCTTCGCGGAGAAGACCGGCGGCACCTGGTCCTGTTCCCCCAGGAAAGACGGCAGCACTTCTTCGACCCTTCGGCGGTCGATGTGGTCGAAGGGGAAGAATTCGTCATAATCTTTCTCCAGGTCGTAGGACGGAGTCGTCGCCCCGAATTCAACGGTGGCCAGATATTCCTTGCGGTGGGCCTGCAGGCTCTCGGATATCTTGGTGGCCTTGCCGACGCATATCACCAGCACCCCGGTAGCGAGGGGGTCGAGAGTTCCCGCGTGACCCACCTTGAGGTTGCGGATATGGTAAGTCTTCTGGAGGAAGAATTTGATCTTGCGTACTACGTCAGCGGAAGTCCATCTGTAGGGTTTGTCGAGACATATCACAATCCCGTCCGGATAGTCGGCCGGATTGCCGGCACTACCCGTGAAATTCCTGTCGATGAGCAAGGGGACGCCCATTACCTGCAGGGGATCTTGTCGATGCGCCTCTGGTGCCTGCCGCCCTCGAAAGTGGCGTTCAGGTAAGCCAGCACGGTCTCCCTGGCCAGTTCCTCGCTGATGAAACGGGCGGGCAGGGTGATGATGTTGGCGTTGTTGTGCTGCTTGGCAAGGGCCGCTATCTCGGGAATCCAGCAGAGAGCGTCGCGGATGCCCTGATGCTTGTTGAGGGTCATCGAGATGCCGTTGCCGGAGCCGCACATTGCGATGCCGAAATCAACTTCACCCTTTTCCACCGCTTCAGCGAGCGGATGTGCCGTATCGGCATAGTCCATACTTTCCGCAGAATAGGCTCCAAAGTCTTTGATCTTGTATCCCAGCTCTTTGAGGAAGGGTTTCAGCTGTTCCTTCAGTTCATAGCCTGCATGGTCGGATGCCATGCCGATAGTCTGTTTTTTCATATCGTCAGTAATAGTCATTTTCAGTTCAGTGGCTGATTGATGTCGTTGGCCTGCCGTGCCGCCTTCTGCTCCTTGAGGGTGCGGTCGCGGCGGTAAAATGCGGGCTCAGCTTCGAGGCGGGCGATTTCAACGCCGGATGACACGACGAGCGCGGGCTTGCCGGTGACGAGTTCCCTGCGGGTGACGGTGACGGTCTCAGTGGGCAGAAGCGGGATGCCGCTCTTGTAGCTGATGCCGTCCTTGGGCAGGTCGACGATGATTATGTTGTCCTTGTTGATGATGTTCTCGTCGATGAACGGGAGAGTGCCCATCGCGAATCCGGTGGCGATGATGGTGACGCTGATATTGTCTCCCAGGCTGTCATCCTTCACTACTCCGCGTTTGAAGTTGCTGGTCTCGCCGGTGTAGCTCTTGATATAGTCCATTATCTGGGAGAGTTCTTCGGCTCGCAGTGCGTTGTTCTCCTCAGAACTTGAGGTGATGTTCACCAGCGCCCTCGTGGCCTCGGAAATGTCGTAGCCGTTGAGAAGGGGAGATGTGAAAGCCATATCGACGGCTTTGCGGCATCTGTCCGGACCGTTGGCCGTGCCTATGCCCATCAAGGCCATTCCGCTGTCTTTCATAACTTTCTTCACGTCGGCGAAGTCGACGTTGATCACTCCGTGGCTGGTTATGATCTCGGCGATGCTCCGTACGGCGGTGGCCAGCACTTCGTCCGCCTTGGGGAACGAACGGAAGATGTCCAGCTTGCCATATACGTCGTATATCTTTTCGTTGTCGATGATAAGCAGCGAGTCCAGGAACTTGTTCAGCTCCTTGATGCCTTCCTTGGCCCTGTAGAGGAATTCAGGACCCTCGTCCCTGAAAGGCAGGGTCACTACTCCTACGGTAAGCAGGTTCTTGGCCTTGGCCATCTCTGCGATCAGCGGAGCGGCTCCAGTGCCGGTGCCGCCGCCCATTCCGCAGGTGATGAACACCATCTCGGTGTCGTCATCCAGAAGCTTCTCTATCTCTTCTTTCGACTCTACGGCGGCCTTGCGTCCCATCAGCGGGTCGGTGCCGCAGCCAAGACCCTTGGTGGTCATCGGGCCGAGCTGGAGCTTGTGGGGGACGGGACTGGCGTTAAGATGCTGGAAATCACTGTTGCAGACCACATAATCCACATCGGGCAGTTTCTGCTCGTACATATAGGATACGGCATTGGTTCCGCCGCCGCCTACACCTATCACCTTGATGATGCTTTTCCTGGGTTGCCAGCTGTCAGGTATGAGATTATCCATATTATAAATGAATTATGCGTTGTTATTGTATTGACCGTCGAACAGGCCGCCTAAAATATCCGGCAGGCTGGCCTTTTCCTTCTGCGGCTTCTCGGGCTTGGGCCCTTTGTCCTTCCTTCTTCCGAACAGGCCGCCTCCGGACTGCTGGGACTGCTTTGCCGCATCGCTTTCAGGTTTGACTTCCTCGCCGAAAATGTCGGTGGCCGGACCGTTGTCGGGCAGCGGCACGCGCTGGCTAAGGCGCGAGGCGTCGATTTCGTCGAAAGCTACCTTCATCGCTCCGGCTATGGAAGTGGCGTATGTGTCGAATATGCTTTCCTCTGAACTGTCGGTTATGTTGCCGCCCGCATTCGCGAGACGGACGTTCCTCTCGAAGATGGCCTTTGCCAGCTCACGGATGTTCTCCATATAGCAGGTGCCTCCTGTCAGCACAATGCCGGCAGGTATCTTCTCTGCGAAGCCGGACTGCTCGATGATGTATCTGGCGGCTTCGAAGATCTCGCTCATACGCGCCTCGATGACCTGCGCCAGAAGCAGCAGCGGGACGTCAGTGCTGGCGCTTCCGCCGGTGCCCTGTATCACGAGTTTCTTAGTGTCGTTGACTCCGTCCGATACACAGGTGCCGAACTTGATCTTGACCAGTTCGGCCATCTCCGCCGTTATGCAGGCAACTGACTTGATGTCGTCGGTCACGCTCTGTCCGGCGAAGGGGATGCAGGCGCATTCGCGCACAGTCGAATCCCTTACGATTACCAGGTCGGTAGTGCCGGCTCCTATGTCCAGCAGGGCGACGCCGTTCTCTGATTCATTCTCGTTGAGTGCAGCCGCAGCCGAGCCGATGGGGGATACGACAGTGTGGATTACGTTCAGGTTGGCTTCCTTGAGGACTTCGAATTTGTCGCGGACCGAATTTTCCTTGCCGATAACAAGCAGATAATATGCATCTATCCTCGTGCCGCGCATACCTTCGGCCTCTCCGGCGGCAATACCTATGCGGGCGTCTATGTCATAGCCCTGCGGGATGGCCTTGAGCACTTTCTCGTCGGCTCCGACCTTATATTTGAGGGCCTCGTCGTTCAGGACTTTCAGCTCCTGGCTGCTGATGAATTCATCAGGACGTTTGCGGTCTCTCGAAACCGTAATCTGGCAGGTGCGGATGTAGTGACCCCAGAGGCAGAGCACGACATCGTGGATGACGAAGCCGACTTCCTCCTGAGCCATCGCAACTGCTGTACTGAGCGCTTCTACGACCTTCTTTGTGTTCTCAACATCTCCGTGCCTGATCATCTTGCGCACCGGAACTGTGCAATGCGCGATGACCTTTACTCCGAAGTCCGTGTTCTCTCCAACTGCTACGGCGACCTTCGTTGTACATAATTCTACTACGGTCAGAAACTTGTTCATAATATAGGTTCTATTTGCAGATTATCTGGTTCTTGTATTTGATGTTCACTACTTTGTATCCGGCTCCTTCCTCTGTGGGGAGGATGGTTTTGTAGAATACAGCCATCTTGCTGAATTTGTCGTTGAGGTCGGTGGCCGTGCCGAAAAGGATGTGGAACGGTCTCTGACGCATATACAGGGTCATATTGCCGTCTCCTTCCACTTCAATCTGCTCGATCTCGTCGCTCCAGTAGGCGTTGTTGCGGACCTTCTCGGTGAATGTCAGCAGCCTGCCCAGCCAGTCCCCGGCGTCGGTGCCGACAGTCGGCCCGGGCTGCAGCTCCACAGGAAGGCGGCCTGTCACAACCGGGATGTCAAGGGCTTTCGCCCCCGATACGGGCAGTATGTAACCGGTCAGGTCGCAGTAGTAGTCGCTGGCGTCAGTCTTGATGCGGACCACGGGCTCACGCTGGGTCACTACTATGTTGAGCACGTCGGGATAGCTGGTGTAGACCTCGGCGGTAGATATCGCTCCGGTCTGAGTGAGACTCTGCTCTATGGAGTTGGTGTTGATGTCGGCGAGCCTGGCTCCAAGCACGCTGTCCGCCAGCATCCGCTTTATCTCTGATTTGGTAATGAAGTTCTTG
>JAGCZI010000047.1 GCA_017960085.1 Bacteroidales bacterium | reverse complement strand
TACTACCTCCAAAATCTATAAGATCAGTTTCGAGAATCTTTAGGACTACCTTCTGGCTCCCATTTCGGGACGAGGAGGAACCTGGGGCTCGCCCATCGCTGAGTCCTCGGCGTCAGCCTCGTTCAGCTTCCATACCATAAATTCAGGCTTGGCGGCAGTGTATGGCGTCCATTCCCCTCCTTGTGGTCCGTTCGGGTCTGAGTATTTTGCGAAGTTCGACCAGGCGGTAAGCATCTTTTCCGACAGGTCCCAGTCACCCTCAGTCCAGGGCCTCCAGCAGTGCTCCAGGGACTTGAACACAAACCAAAGGTCAGACGAGTGGAAAGCACCCTGAAGCACGTTCGGGCGGCCGTCAGTCGGCAGAGGACGTGCGAACTGGTAGGCGTAAGCCTTTCCTCCCATCTCCTCCCGGTTGAGGCAGAAAGTGCGGATCTGGCCGGCCATGTTTCCGGCATCGTTAAGGGTATATCCTATCATATAGGGCACCTGTGCGAGAGAGCCGTCGATGCAGGCTTCGTCGAAGTTTTTGTTCATTACATAACCGTCGATGTAAGGGGCTATGGGCGATGCCGACAGGACGCTGCGCTTGCCGGTCGAAGAAGTATAGAGGGTTCCCATAGCGAAAATGGTCTCGGTGGAAGCCCTGCGCAGGGCTGCGAGGTCCTTGAAGCCAGCCCAGTCAGCTACCTCCTTTATCGAGGCTTCAGCCTCGGCGAGGGTGTAGTGGCTTTGAGAAGCCGCCGGCATCGCAGGCATACCGGGGAATATCGGCGCAGAGGTCTGCTGGATGCGGGGGTCCACAAGGCCGCTGGCACTCATTATGACAGCTTTGTTGAACAGTCCCTTGGTGAGCGGTGAGGCGCTCAGGAACTTGGTGCTGCGGCCGCCGGCGCTCTGTCCGAAGATCATCACGTTGTCCGGGTCGCCGCCGAACTGGGCGATGTTGCGTTTCACCCACTTCAGGACTTCTATCTGGTCGAGGGTGCCCCAGTTTCCGGTGGCGTGTTCAGGATCCTCGGCAGAAAGCTCAGGGTGTGCGAAGAATCCGAAAGGTCCTACGCGGTAGTTGAAAGACACCAGGACGACATCCTTGCCGGCCCAGTATTTGCCGTCGAACTCGGGCTCGCTGCCCCAGCCTTCCCGCAGACCGCCGCCGAAAATCCACACTGCAACCGGCAATTTCTTGTCGGTCTGGCCGGGAGCTTTGGTCCACACGTTGAGGTAAAGGCAATCCTCGCTGTACGGAGCCTCGTCGCCATATCCCCATTCAGTCGTGTATCCGCCGGGATAGTGGGCGGCCTGGAATGCAGGATGGCCGAATTTGTCGCAGATGCGAACTCCATCCCAGGGAACGACGGGCTGAGGGGCGCGCCAGCGGTTCTGCCCGATGGGAGGAGCGGCGTAAGGGATTCCACGATAAACAGTTACGCCCGGAGCATCATCCAGGACCACGCCCTGGATCTGTCCGCCTTCGATGGTGAGGACGGGATTCCTGGGGGCTGTAGAGCACGCGGCGAGAGCCAGCGCTGCAAGCAGGATCGATAGTTTTTTCATAGAAGTGAAGTCAGGAATTCTTTTGCTGAAAGTTACGCATATAAATCCAAAATGACAAACTTGCCCAGGTCAAAAGGTTGTTTTACGAATTATACCATAACGATTATTTTTTGTACCTTTGTATGTTATGTCTATGCGGTGGTCAATATTAAGGATTGCTCTCGTATTTACAGCAGCGCTTCCGGCAGTCTCGGGCTGCGCGGTGGATGATGTCAGGAATCTGCAGGACAGCAGTCCGGCGATTACTCTGGCTATGTCTGTAGAGGATGCCGACGACGCCCCGAAGACGAAGATGTCGACGACAGTCACTCAGTCAGACGGCGTCTTCCGCGGCATAGACCAGATATTCATAGTGCCTTTCAACACAGACGGTTCCCCGGTCAGTCTTGATGATTACAGGCTGGGCAACAGCAATGTGGTCCTGCTCGAACCCCGCATCGGCAGCACAGACCTGGTGTACAACAACAATTCCCACCTGTTCGAAGCATCGCTCATACCTAAGAGTATGAATCACGTGCTTGCGTACGGCAATGCATCCAACGATGGAGACATTTCCACCAAGTACGGAATGCATTTCAACGGAAGACTGACGCCTGAAGGGCTTGCAAATCCCACCCGTGCAAGTGATATCTTCTTCAATCTCGTGCCTGTGCTCGAAGGCTCCCAGTCCGGCGAATTATCTGAAATAACGACGAAAGCCGACAATATCCTGGCTGCGTTGAACAACATCGTCGCTGCGATCCTCCAGTCGAAAAATGAGCATATCCTCAGTATACTTGACATAATCAAGCGCGAGAACCAGATTCTGGCCTGTTCGTATCCGGTCTTCAACAGGATACGCTCCGAGATCCAGACGGCTCTTCTGAACGTCAGTGGTGAAGACCCCGCAACAATAGCCGACAAGATCCGTGTCAATACGGCTATCAATTCCTTTTCGACTGTGCTGGGCGAAGCTGGTGACAATTTCCCCGTTTCTTACGGCATTCCCGAAGGAGCTTTGGGATTCTGGTGGAACGGCGCTGAGTTCATACGCCTCATCAACGGAGTCAACATAGCGCTGGTCAATCCTGCGGACTACTGTTATCCGCCGAGCCTGTGGTATTATGCCAACAGCCCCATCCGGACTTCTGACGACGAGAGTGTCAGATACAAGTATGTGCCGGACAATCAGTGGAACGAGATCCTTGATTTCTATCAGGATGGTGCAGCCGTCATCGCTTCGACACGCTCAGTTGCTATCGAGGATGCGTTCCAGTATGGCGTAGGTATGCTTGAGATTAGTTTCAAGGAACCCGGGAGCGAAGCCGCTCTGGCGGCAACCGGCTGTCCGCTTACGGGTATCATCATCGGCGACCAGAAAGATGTGGATTACAACTTTATGCCGGCGACGACCAGATCCAACCCGAGCCGGTATATATACGACAACATAGTCGGGGATTTGAAGATAGGGGATACGGGTACTTCCGTTCAGACCCTTACTCTTCAGACGGTCGACAACTATACTGTGCATTTTGCACTGGAATTCCAGAACAGAACCGGAAAGACGCTGTATTGCCAGCAAGGAGAAATCCTGCCCTGGTGCAAGTTCTACCTTGCGGGCAAACTTGATCCCAACTCCGGCGCAACACAGCCCCAGAACGAGACTCTGCTGACTGTTTTCAGCAAAGACCGCAAAACGACAGTCTCGGTCAAGATTGAAAGCTTGAGAAATGCATATAATACCGTTCCTGACCTGCACGACCCTCAGCTTGAAATCGGCATAGTTGCTGAAATGAACTGGGCGCATATTACGCCGAAGTCACATAAGATTAATTTATAGACCGCGAGGACGGATGAACAGGAGAAGGACAGAAAACAGGGTTTTATTCAATGTACTGGCAACGCTTGTCGCAGTGCTGTCGGTGGTTGGATGTGTCGCGAAAGATGACCGCGAAGATCCTGAACTTATGGTTTCCCTGTACATCCCTGACGCCGTTATGACCAAGGCCGGAGCCGGTTATTCTGAAGCGGAAAAGACAATCAGCACACTTCAGGTCTGGGTATTCCTGGCCGACGGCGGAGATATAGTAAGTTACGGCAGTTTCGCCTCGGACCTTGCAGACACGGGATTGAAAAACGGAACTGTCACCCGCTTCGGACTTCCGCTTACGGAGGCGATGTTCACGACCCTGACGACTCCCGTCGGCAGTCCTGCGCAGAGGCCGAAGGTCGATGTGTATGCGGTAGCCAATGCTGAATCAGCTACCGGTTCGACCCTGGGACCGCACTCTTCCCGCGATGACCTTGACCAGGCCGTCGTCACGGGTTTCGGCGGCAGCACCCAGGAACTGGCCCTGACAGCTCCCGCCACCGGTCTTCCCCTGTCCGGAGTAATCAGGAATGCAGATGTCACCGGAGGCTATCCGGTCCTGAACATAACTACTCTCAAGCTTACGAGGGCCGTGTCTAAGATACGCTTCGTCTTCTGCC